>CAZMFH010000293.1:0-2892 GCA_964565485.1 uncultured Verrucomicrobiota bacterium
GCATTTCTCCGCGCAGCCATAATAACGATAGATTTTTTGCGTTCCGGCATGAAGTTCCTTATACAACTCCACGGAAAACAAATAATCCTCTATGGCAAACGAAAAGAGCAAGGGGCGCGGCGCAACCAAGGCCGCAAAATCAATCGGATCCCGGCGATAAAGATTATGGTAACACATGCAATCGCAATGCGAAAGCAGATGCTGGCGATCAATCAGGTATTTCGGACGCACCACCCCGCAGGAAGTGGCCGCCGCCTTGATGCGCTCATCGGCTATCGCGAGGAAAAAGCTGTGCGCGCCGCCGCCGGAATTGCCGGTAACACCAATTTTATCGCTGTTGACCCCGGGCATTTTCTCCAAGACATCAAGTGCGCGCATGGAATTCCACAACTCGCCGCCGGCCGCGCTATAGCCCATGGAAATCCAATGCGGAGTCTCGCCCTTGCACAAACCATGATGATCGCCCGGATTGTCATTCTGCTCGATCGTATCAAAAACCATGCAGACATAGCCGCGCCGCGCCCACATGATCGCATGGCGCTGGCCATAATACGTGCCGATGGTCGAATGTCCGCACGTATATAAAACCGCCGGCAGCCGGTCGGCCGGCATGGGGTCCGGCCAATAGACGCAGGCGCTGGCCCAGCAATCGGGCAGCATCTGATAAGAAATTTTACGCATCATGAATCCGCAGCCGCGTTCTTCTCCGTGATCCTTAAAAGCCGTTACGCGATATTCCGGCAGACGCTTCAAGCCCATGGACTCGAAAAATTCGCGTTGCAAGCGCGGCCGCGCTTTCTGCCAGTCGGCCAGGTTTTGAATTTCGGTTAATGCGCGGTCGCTGATTGCGCGCGCTGCGCGCTGATAATAATCCCACATGCAAATATTCACCGGCTTCTCCTTGAAAACTGATCTGTATTTTTTTTGAATTATCCGGAAAACAAAACAAACTTCCGGCATTCCTTCCGCAAATGGCTTAATCCAAAGAAAGAGTACTACTATCCATTTCAGAAGCAACAAAAAAATCACCTCATGCCGCGCCACAGGAACAGCAACAGACAAAGCCCCAGCAACATGACGGAACTCAACAAAAGGCAGGTCTGTTGCAAGCCAAGCAAGGGCAACAAGACCGCGCCGACAGTCATGGCGCCCAAGGCTGCGCCCCACAAATCGGCGGCATTCGTCAAAGCTGCCGCATTAAATCCGGACCGCGCGGATTCTCCGCCATGCGCCAAAACAGATTCGCGCAGCAACCGGTTGACCAGCACAAAATGCGCGCCTACTGCCGCGCCGGTCAGTCCCGCCAGCAGATAAAGCAACATTTCAATCAACCCTGACGGCAAATCCACCGCCAGCGCCGCGACCAGAACCGGAAGCAAAACAGTTTCCGCCAGCAAAATCAACTCCATCACGGCAACCAGCCCGAACCATCGCCCAATACCGCCGCCCAGCCGGCGTGGCGCGCCAAGCGCGCCGAACGTCAATCCAAGCATAAACACCCCCACAATCAAGCCCATCCTTAAATAGACATAGCCCAGCAAAGCCTGGAAAACAAAGACCAGCGCCAGCTCCAGCGCCATGCCGCATAATCCGGCCAAGCCCGCAAGCGCCGGCACAATCAGGCGCGCCGGCAAATCGGATGGCACACGCGCGCCCAATCCGCGTAAACACCCGCCCGCCAACAAAACAAGCCCGCCCAGCCCCACCGCCAACAACAGCATCCGCACAAACAAAAACGATGCCGGGCGCTTAAAGATTTCCCGCAACCCCGACCCGCTCAAGATGTTCCAAAGCGCCAACTGGTAATATGTTGAAACAGGCTTGAAAATAGAGTTGACCCCGGAGACAGCCGCGAGACGCTGCCGCGCCAAAGCGGTTTTTTCCGGACTGATCTCGTCGGCAAACAGGAAATATTCCGGCTGGAAATAATCAGTTGTGATGCCGGCCTTCACGCTGCGCCGAAAAAGCTCTTCCCGCGCAAATGTTACCGACCCCGCATCAGCGCCAGCAAAGAACTGGAGACGCGTCCCAACGCCAATCAGCACATGTTCAAAGACACTGTTTAAAGCGTTGAAAATTGAGCCGCCCAAAAACGCATTGGCGCCCTGCAAATCTTCCGAAGCCTCGACCGCGGCATACATAAATCCGCCCGGCGCAAGCGCCCGCCGGATATCCGCATAAAACTCACGCGTATAAAACCTGTTCAACGCCATGGTCGTCGGTCCGGCGACATCAATAATAACAGCATCAAACAATTTTTTTCCGGCAGCCGCTCTGGCGTAACGCTTTAAATAATGCGGCGCATCTTCATGCGCCTGGATGAGACGCGGATCAGCCAGCGCCCGCCTATATTCCGGCAACACCACGGCATCCAAGAGAACGCCGATTTTCCCATCCAGTTCCACCCAAACCAGCTCATCCAAAGGATATTTAAGCAATTCCGGCAGATCATTAACCGGATTGCCGCCAACCAGCAAAACACGCCGCGCATCCGGATTCTGGGCCATGATAAAATGAATCTTGTGCTCGCCCGCAATCACATCCGGAAAGATAAAAGATATCTGGCCGTTGGCATAAACCGCAAACTGTCCTTCCGTTTCGATCAGCGTCAGATTTTGATAGCGCGAATCAAGCGACGCCGCCAGCCGCCCGGACCAGCTCCGCGCCGCAGGCAAAGCGCCAAAAGCCTGCCAACGCGCCTTTGCCAAAGCGCTCTCCAAAGGCGCCAACCCGCCCGGAACAACCGCCCAGCAAATCAACCCGAAAGCCAATCCCAAAATCACGCGCCGCCGCATCCCGCCCGCCAGCAGACAAGCCATCCCCAGCAAAGCCAGCGCTGAAGCCAGAAGTGTAAGCAGTCAGTCGTGTAGCTGAAGCGGGAGTTTCTGATTG
>CAZMFH010000294.1:0-2866 GCA_964565485.1 uncultured Verrucomicrobiota bacterium
CCGGACAGGCGGTAGTTTGTCGGCGCTTGACGTCAGCCGATCCGCAATCCGAAGCGTCTTGGCGTGATTTGTCCTGGCAAAAAATTGCCATATTACCGCGCAAAACATGCTTGCGGTCAAGACCGTCTCCGATCTTACGGTGGATTGGCATGCTGTCTGGCAGACAGCATATGACAGTGATGCGCTTTATTTCCGGGCGCGCTGCCCCACAAATGGTGCGGCGGCGATTTTGGACAAAATTTTCCCCGGCTTGGAATATCCGTCTGAAGCAGTTGCCGAAATGCTGACAATTCAGATTGAGCCGCGCCGACTCTGGCCGGCGGAAACATTTATGATTGATCGCGCCGGACAGGTAACTTACCGTGCGGCCAGCGGACGCAATCCGGCTGGCGGCTGGAATCTTTATCCCGGCGCAGTGGAACCGGACCGCTGGTCGTTCGTGTTCCGGCTGCCATGGAATTTCTTTGCTGGTATGGTCAAGCCGGAGCGGCCGATTCGGATAAATGTTGTCCACCGTTGGGAAATCAAAGGGGCGGGGATTGCAATTTGGTCAAGCTGGACGGCGCCGGCGCGTTTGCCGTTTGCGCGTCTGGCTTATGGATATTCCGCTCCGGCCGAATTGGCCTGGCTACATTGCGTTGGTCAATGATCAAAAATGAAAGGAAATTCGATGAACACTAAAATTCGCACACGCAAATATGAAGAAATGTTTCCGGACGAAGTCTTTGAGGAAATTGCCGTTAATCCGATAATCTATCTGGCTTTCGGTGGATTGGAGGCGCACGGTCCGCATAATCCGCTGGGTATGGACATGCTTCCGTTTTACGGTATTGCTCAGGAAGCCGCCGAAAAGACAGGCGGTATTGTGCATCCGCCGGTTTATATGTCCGTGCCCGGGCATCCGCCATGGAATTCTGCCAAACTGCGCGCTGCGGAATTTCTTTATCCGCCCAGCATTATGCATGGCACTGAAATTATGGAAGCATGGCTGGATGAAACGCTTTGGATGTTCAATTCAATTGGCTTTAAGATCTGTGTGCTCTTGCCCGGTCATGCTCCGAATATCTATCTTTCTCAGGAATTGTGCAAAAAAATGAATCACCATTCGGGCGATATGCGGATCATCGTGCTCAATGCCCTGCCGCTAATTGCGCCGGCCGGATTCACGAAGGAGGAAACCGGACATGGCGCCATGATGGAATCGGCCTGGCTGGAAGCGCTCTATCCGGGGATGGTGGATTTGGCGCGGATTCAACCGGCTATCGCAAAAGAGCCGGACACCGCAGCCTTGGACAAACGTTATCAATGGAATTCGCGTAAGGTCCAGCCTTATAACAGTATTGCCGTTGAAAAAGGACGGAAATTCGTGGATATCGCCGTAGACTGGATTGTGCGCGAAGTTGCGCGCTTGCGGGATGGGTGATGATCAAAAATTACCAAAAAATGATCAGAAAATCCATTGCCGTCAAATCCGGAAGCAAATAGTATTGGGGCTGTGTTAAGTTTCAGGCCGTTACCAATCAAATTCTGCGCAAGGAGCGCAGGGAAGAACGTCCGCGCGTGAAGCGGACGGAAAGTTAAAATTAGCAATTATCAATTAACAATGCAAAAGTTGGGAGCAAAGGACGAAAGAGCGTAGAGCGATTCTGACGCTAAACGTGCTTCAAGTAGCCGCGCCGGTTCCGGCGTGGAAAAGATAAGAATGTACCACAGAGGCACGGAGACACGGAGCAGATGAGTTTGCTTGAATTTAATCCGATCGGCTTCGCGCTCGTCCTAAATTCAAGCAAAGGTATATTTGGGAGAAGAACGGAGGAGATGATGGTTGGGGAAATGCATACTCTTTGCTTCCTCCCTTATACAAATAGTTTTGCCAAACTTGGTATCGGCGGTGAGCCGATAACGGGTTTGGGAAAACCTCCGTTTTGCTTTCCTCGGTGTCTCAGTGTCTCCGTGGTGAGTAATCTTATTCCGCGCTGGGTGGTTGCGCCGGTTCCGGCGTGGATCTTGCGGAAAAGGCGCCACCGCCTTACGGCGGCGGCTACATGAAGAAGGATTTCATTGGCAAATATTTTCTGAGTGAAAAGTTTTAAGGTGGTATTACATTTATGAAACCAAAAATCACATTGAATAAAACACAACAGGAATGGGTACGGGATGTTTTGGCCGGCTTGACGACGGATCAGAAAATCGGGCAACTGGTTTGCGAGCGTGACAGGCTTTTATTGCGGAACAAAGATCTCAAGACTTGGATGCGGCGTTATCCGGTCGGCAGTATCTTTGTCGGCTCGGAAATTATTCAGGCTGATTTGGATGATACCGACAAAATGCGCGCGGATGCGCGGAACTTAAATGCCATGTCGCGCACACCGATCCTTTTTTGCGGCGATTTTGAGCATGGCGTCGGTTCAGAAATAAGCGGTTTGACGCGGTTGCCGGATTTGATGGCCTTGGGCGCCGCCAATGATGTCAAATTGGCGCGCGAATATGGGGCCATGATTGCGCGCGAAGGTTTGAGTGTCGGCGCGCAATGGTCGTTTTCGCCGGTGGTGGATTTGAACCGGAACATGAACAGTTGGGTGGTCAATCAGCGCGCGATTGGCGATGATCCTGCGCGCGCGACGCCATTGCTCAAGGCATTGGTGCAGGGCATGCAAGCCGGCGGCATGGCGGCTTGCGCCAAGCATTTTCCCGGCGACGGCACCGATGACCGCAATCAGCATATGGTTACCTCGCTGCAAATGCTGCCTTTCCGGGAATGGCTGCAGATGCACGGCAAGGTTTTTCAGGCTATGATAGATGCCGGCGTACTTTCAATCATGATCGGGCATATCGCTTTTCCGGCTCTGGAAGGACCGGACAGCAA
>CAZMFH010000295.1:0-1400 GCA_964565485.1 uncultured Verrucomicrobiota bacterium
GGCACGGAAGTGACGATTAAGCAGCTCCAAACGGTTAAACCCAAACACAAGGTATGGGCGCGGCGCGAATTTATGTTGCCGCCGGGCAAGGTCTGGCGCGCGGTGGTGGATGTCAGCGCGGGCTCTTTTTTTGAAACACCGATGCTGCCGGCGCGTTTGCATGTCAACGGCCATGTTTTTGATTTGCCGGTTCCGATTGTGCGCAAACTGCGCAGCGCAGCTTTTGATATTGCGCCCTGGCTGGTTCCCGGGCAGAACGTGGTGGGAATCTATGTTGAAGAAACACCGCCAATCGCTACGTTAGTTGGCATGCCGCATAAAGACGGTATTCCCCATCTCTATTTGCAAACCCGGATTGTGATGGAAAGCGGAGATGTGCTGCAGGTAACGAGCGACAAGGATTGGCGTTACGGTTTTACGGATTTGGCTGGATGGGATCAGCCGGGGTTTGACGATTCGGCCTGGAATGCGGTAACGCAAACTGTGGCCTTGACGCGGCGTCATATTCATCGCGGATGGGGCACACGCGAATTCTGGATGCCGGCCTATCAAGGGCGCTTGGTTTTGGCCAATCCGGCTGCGCGCGATTTGGTGTTTGCGGAAAAGGATAAAGTGCTTATGGATCTGCGGCTGCCGGGCGGTCTGGCGCAGGCGGGCATCAAGGCGCGCTATGCTTTTGGGCGTTGCAAGGCGGGTGTGGTGGAAGCGTTGGGCAAAGGCTTGCTGGAAGAATTCCAACAGGATGGCAATACGCTCAAGGGCACTCTTGATCTGGGGAAATTAGAGGGTGGCGTCTATGTCTGCGCTTTGGACTTGCTCGATCGTGAAGGGCATGTGATGGAATCGCGGCCGCGCGAGCCGTTTGTGGTCATTCCGGATGTGTGTCAGAAGACGGTGGTTGGCAATGATATCGCCGAAGGTTTGGATTTGGAGCTGGAGACGGAATTTGAAAATTTTGAGACTTGTCCGGCCGATGGCGTGATCACAAATTGGGTTGTTGTGGATAAGCCGGGGTTGCGTTATCGCGAGGTTTCCGGCTGGCGCAGGGAAGCGGGCTTTGCCTACCGGATTGAATTCAAGTATCCGGGCGATTTTTACCTGATGGAAGTTGAGTATCCTGATGACACCAAGCGTATTGTCGAAGTTCTGATTTTGGGCACAAACGTCAATATGCATGGCAATTCGCAATCGGCGAGCGGCGCGGAAACCGGCGGAAGGCATTTGCCGACCGGCACGATGCAAACATTGCAATGGTTGCATGTGGCCGATCCGGGCGTGCACATGCTGGCGGTGGTCAATCACCGCGATTACGAGAAGGCGGCTGCGCGTGGCGTAAAGATTTACCGTGTCAAGGGCCGTTTACCGAAGCTGGAACTGGGTGCTGAACGCGTTTTCGGGCC
>CAZMFH010000295.1:1410-2858 GCA_964565485.1 uncultured Verrucomicrobiota bacterium
ACGCTTGCCGGCATTAAAACTGGGCGGCGAACGCGTGTTTGGTTCTTATGCCGAACGAACTTCAACCAGCAGCGGCGCGGGCAATGTGTTTGGTGTGGGACGTATTGGCCAGCACGACAATCCGGATAACGTTGCCGTTGAACGCGATATTACTCTGATGGCCTGGCAGATTTATTATCTCGAATGGTTTTATGACACGTTTGACCGTTATACCCAGTATTTGAAATTCAGTGGGCGCAACTTATATATTATGGGTTGTTACCAGTATCGCTACGGTAATTCGCCCTTTCTGAAGGCGTTTGCTTATGATACCTGGCGGGTGCGGCAATGTCCACGCCGGTTGCTGGCGCATTTCTTCGATAAAAACGGGATTGGCTTTTATTCGGAAGTGGAATGGGAGGTGCCGATTCCGATCAAGCCTGCGATCAGCAACAGCGAACTGCAGGCCGGCGAGGATACGTTGTTTATGGTTGACCGCGAAGGGCAGCAACTGGCGGTGTTCAACTGGCTGCATCCGCAGGTGCGTGGGCGGTTTTTGGAGTTGATGAGCGATCTTCTTGATGCGTTTGGCGATTTGCCGGGCTACCGCGGCATTCATACCGTGCCAAGTGCAACGGATGTTGGCTGGAAATTGCCGGCCTTTATTCCGCTCAATGAGCCACTCGATTTCCTGCGCGCCAGTTATGATGATGTCAGTCTTGCGCTCTTTGAGAAGGATACCGGCGTTAAGCTTGGAATTGATCCGACTGCGCCGGATCGCTTTCAGCAGCGCGCGCGGATGCTTGAGCAGGATGCCGCGCTGCGCGAGCAATTTATTGTCTGGCGTGGAAGCAAAACGACCGAAATCTTTGCCGAGGTGGCCGGCTTGGCTCAAACCAAACGCGCGGACTTGAATCTGGCGCTTGTGCCGTTGACGATTTTGTTTGCCGGGACTGGCCCGATCTTGTTTGAAAATTTGGATGAGGCCAGCCTTGGTTTGGAGGAATATTTAAGGCTTGGCGCGATTAATGTCAAAGATTTGGGCGCTATTCCGGGCGCGTTTGTCGGACGCTGGGCCATCGGCTGGCTGCGCAGCAAGGCGCGGCCCTATAATTCCACACAGGACCCTTATGTCTGGCTTGGCCAGACAAGCCCCTTGCATACGGCCTTTTTTAATCGCTATTCGCCCGACCGGCGCTATGTGATGATGATCGCTGATTGGAATGAAAGTTTTTTGAATTTGCCTGAAAACGGCTTTGACTGGGCGCGGTCAAAATCAAAAAACCGCAAGCATTTGCGGGTGCATAGTCAGTTTGGCGGATTCAATGCGCGTGAGCCGATCACTCAGGCTTTGATTGTCAGCGATCCGAATATGATCGTGCTTGGCGTCTCCGACCTGGCTTTGCCGATTGGGCATGATCAGGCCTTGCGCAGCGTTACGCGCATTATTTCTTATTTGCCGCAAAAGC
>CAZMFH010000296.1:0-2847 GCA_964565485.1 uncultured Verrucomicrobiota bacterium
AAATATGGATTGGATGTGATAACCTGGTCTTATCCCCAGCCGGATGATCTCAGGCAGAAATTGACCAAAGGCCCGACTGTCGCCGGCGGCGCCAATGCCATGCCGCTGGAGGAACGCCTTAAAATATGGCGCGAGTGGTATGAGGCCGGCGAATCGAAAGCGATTGAGGAAACCAAATACCTGCGCGAACGCAGGAATTTCATTGGCTATTACAACATAGACGAACCTAACCTGCCTCCACGCGATTTCCGGCTGGCGAACGCCGAATGGTATTGGAAGACCGTTACCCCTCTTGATCCCTACCGGCCTGTAATGCTTCTTTTTGCCAAGCATATTCCGGAGGGAGAACAATGGACGCGTTGGGGAGGAATTTTGGGCTACGATGTCTATCCCAGCCCGCATAAGGATCCCAGCGGAGGATCTTTTGAAAGCGAGCCGGGTTGGATGACTTTATATTACGCTTATGATCTGCGGGAAAGATGCCGACAAGACAACAAAGTCATGTGGTTTGTGCCGGCCGGTAATTTGTTTAATCCGCTCAAGCATCCGGTCGGATTGGGCAGCGCGCATATTCTCTGCCAGGCTTATGCGGCAATCATTTATGGCGCGCGCGGCCTTCTTTATTTTGCGTTGCCGAATATTTTGGGTCCGGATGCATGGGACGGACTGCGGATGGTAAGCGCGCAGAGCAAAGAGCTTGCGCCGGCCTTGCTGAACGGCGATATTGCCCAGGATATCCGCTATCCGGAGGGCGCTTTGTTGCCGCTTGAACGCAAATTCCCGATGGTCAATGCCGCAGTTTTCCAATATCCAGAAGGCGATTACCTGTTGCTGGCCGTCAATATTCGCGACCATGCCGCGCAGGCAGAATTCCGCATTGCCGGCCTTAAAGAAGCAAAACGCTTGTTTGTCAATGAGGGGCAGGCGGAGCAACGCGGCGATATCATTGCGGAAAAGATCGAAGGCTATGGTGTGCGCGCCTGGCGGCTGCGCATTGAGGGTTCCCCGGAAATTGTGCGGGTTGATGTTGCTTCAAGCGCCATTGCATCCGAACGTGCGCCGCGCGTCAACGCCAAGGCGGTGGCCGCGAAATTAAGGTTGGGCAAGAACCATATCGCCAATCCGTGTTTCCGGCAGCAAACCAACCGGCAAGTGCCTGATTTTTATAAACCTAATCCGGCCGATATTGATGATACTTCAAAAGATTCAAAGTGGTTTGTGGATGACGCCACGCCTTGGAACGGCATGCCTTCTTTGCGTCTGAATAAAAGAATGATGGGTTCATATTGCGCGCCGGCTCTGGCGCAACCTGATAAAATGACGTTTTCCTTTTATGCGCGTGGTTCAAAACCGGGCGCTTCAATACGCGTTAGCCTGATGGGAATCAAGAAGGCCGGCAAATCTTTTAAAACGACCACAGAATGGACACGTTATTCCATGACTTTTACGATGCCGCGCCGTTCTTCCAAAATGAATATTTTTATTATGGCTGCTGAAGACGATGCGGTCTGGATTAACGGTTTGCAATTGGAACAGAACGAAACGCCTACGGAGTTTAGCGATGATTCCGTGCTTTGAATATCACGACATTGCCGGTGTTTGAGGTATAGCTGCGTCGGTAAAGGCGTGGGGCGCGAAGCGGAAGAAAGTTAAAATTAACAATTAGCAATGCAAAAGTGAATTTTTTTCAGAACTCAGAAGCAGTAGTCAGAATTGCGGCATCAAGCAAAACCTTTACTTGCAATGTTTTGCATTTATTTTGAATTCTGAATCCTGAATTTTCAAAACGTGAGTTTTGAAATTAACATGGCGATATTTGCGAGCTTCTGTTAAAATCTCTGCTGTTTGGTGGAGTAAAGGCTTGAACTTTTGCTTATCTTTCAAGAAGGAGGAAATGATTATGTGCACACAAAAACATGTGTTTTATATGATTGTAGGTTTATGGGTTGGCGGATTTTTTGGTCTGCCTTTAATGGCGCAAACTGAACGTTATGTGTCGCTTGACGGCACGAATGATGTTACCGGCGGCTATACTACCTGGGAAGGCGCGGCAACCACGATTAACGCGGCCATTACCGCATCTGCGAATGGCGATATTATCAATGTCTCCAATGGCGTCTATAAGGGCACGGGCGGACGTGTTGTCAATATCACGCGGTCGGTTACGATCCGCGGCGTCTATGGGCGCGAACAGACGATTATAGACGGAGAAAATGCGCGTTGCTGTGTTACAAACGGTATCGCCTCTGCCGGTGATCCGGTCTATTTGAGCGGATTAACATTGCGCTACGGATCAGCCAATAGAGGCGGAGGCATTTATTTTAACGGCGTCAGAGCAATGTATCTCAATGATTGTGTGATTATCAGCAATGTCGCCAGCGATCATGGTGGTGGGATTTATAAGGCAGCAGCCGCTCCTGTAACTCTTGCGCTGACGAATTGCCTGATAAGCGCCAATACGTCCGGAAACTATGGCGGTGGTATCTATGTCTATATTAACTCAGGAAGTCCTTTTTTAGCATGGAATTGTATTATCAACAATAATGTAGCACAACGGGCAGGTGGCGTTTATGGCGCAGGTTCTGGCGCCAATATCTTTGATTTGCGCGCTTGTGTTATTGCGAGCAATCGAGCGACATCAACTCTTAGCGGAGGTATAGAAGCCAATATGATCTCCAGCGGGAAATGTTTTCTCAGGGACAGCACAATTGTCAGCAATCGCAGTAGCGAAAGCGGTGGCGGGATATATGCCGGGAATTCCGGCTACACTTTTATTACCAATTGTGTGATCATGTATAATACTTCATCGTCAATTCAGGGTGGCGGTATGCGGTTTGATTGCAACGG
>CAZMFH010000297.1:0-2837 GCA_964565485.1 uncultured Verrucomicrobiota bacterium
TGGGTTCTGCTCGATCAGCCGGTGCGTCAAAATGTTACCTTGATTGAAACTGCCCGCAAATGCGTTACGCATTTGCGCTCCGGCGGATTTCGTGTGTTGCCGGAGGATGTTGAACGAATCAGGCGGCGGCTTGTCGCCGCAAAAATCAAAAAAAATGATTGGGTGGCTTTTTGCGGCAGTCTGCCGCAAGGCATGCATGCAAAAGCATTTCATGATTTGATCCAAACTTGTCGGCGCAAGACTCCGCATATTGTGATTGATGCGAGCGGAAGCGCTTTAGCCGCCGGTATAAGCTGCCGGCCTTATGCCATCAAACCGAATTCGCATGAGTTTGCCGAGCTGTTGGGTGTGAAAAAGATTGGCGCTATCGCGCATATCGCGCGCAAGGCCAAAACAATTTTAGAGCGGGGTATCTCAAATGTTTTTGTGTCGCTTGGGGAGGAAGGATTGTTTGCCGCCAATGAGCGTCAGACGCTTTGCGCCAAAGCGCCTTTTATCCGTTCCGTCAATACGGTTGGCTGCGGCGATGCCATGCTGGGCGGATTTTTGGTTGGTTTTGCGCGCGGCCTGGATTTTGAGGAAATTTGCCGGCTTGGCACAGCTTGCGGAGCAGCCAATGCGGTTGCCGCAAAACCCGGACTAATTAGCAAAAACGACGTTCTCAGATATCTGCGCCGCACCGTTTGTGCGTGTCCGGCCGTTTAGCCAGATCAATAGGTCATGGTGGAACCGGGCGCATGCGGATAACAAAAGCGCATGATCTTCTTCCGGATAACATATTGACTGCACATGCAGTCCGTTACCGCGCATTTTTCCGACAGCTTTGGCAACATAATTTGATGATATGCGGCTGTCTTGGCCGCCGTGGACCACAAGGATAGGGCGTATGCCGACTGCTGCGGCAAAGTTTGCGGTGTCGGTCTGCCGTAAGGCCGGTGAAACGAAGACCAGTCCGGCAAATGATTCCGGGAATTCCATTGCCCATCGGACAACGCCTGTGCCGCCATTGGAAAGTCCAACGGCAAAAATACGGGCAGGGTCGCATAACGCATCCTCATGAATAAAGCTATGGAGCCAGGCAAGCGTTGCGCGCGCGTCATGCCCCTGCCAGACTCCATTGCGAAATGTTGGGCAAATGACGATAACTCCGTGTTTTTCCGCAAATTTTGACCAGTTCCATGCGTAAGCTTTCATATTGCCCAGCCAACCGTGAAAAAAGAGTATAACAGGAAGGCGCGAGTGGGGACGATTAAGCGGTCGGTATACATAGGCATGCCCGATTGTTGTAATCCGGCAAAGCATATCGCCGTAGGCTTCGCTCATTGCCGAACCGATGTTGATGAAATCACGGGATTGGCCAAGTTGCGCATATGCTTGGTTGAATGTTGCTGCGAAGGATGCTCCTTGTTGTCTGGTCATGCGCGGATCCATAAATGGCAAAAGCATGCCGCCCATGCGGATTTGATCTGCTTCGTCCGTCAACCATGCCGGCGAGAATCGCGAGAATTGGGAACGCCCACGATAGACCGAAGTCAACGGACTGTTCGGCTGTGGTTTTCCGGAAGGCGCCAGCCATACCGCCAGCATCCAGAGTACAACTGCTGACCCAAGCATTGCGGTTATGAACAAAATGCGGGGGCGTTTTTGTTTGGAAATGAACGGCATGGTTTGCCCGGCGATCAGCATGGCGGGAATAAGGATTGATAGGCCAAAGATTTGTGATCGCAGATGTTCCGCAGTGATAATAAACAGCAAGGCCAAAATTGAGCTGGCGGCGGCGCCCAGCGCCGGAAGCGCCAATACGGCCTGGAGGAGCAGCGAGGGTGTTTTGATGGCTGGCGTGTTTTTAGTGGTCATAATCGTTTCTGTTTTTGTTAAATTAACATTGACCTTCTCTTCCGGCCAGCGTAAATTAATGCAAAAGATTGTTCGTTCGAGATTTTTTATGGCGCATGGCTGAAAAAGGAGGCATTAATGAAACGTTATATATGCGAAGTATGCGGTTATATCTATGATCCCAATTTAGGCGATCCTGAGCATGGCGTCAAGCCCGGCACGCCGTTTGAACAAGTGCCGGATGACTGGGTTTGTCCGGAATGCGGGGTGGGGAAGGATCAGTTCAAGCCGGAATAACAGACGGCGCGAAAGCAAAAAATAAATAATGAGGAGATACAATCATGCAGTTTAAAGGCAGTCAGACGGAGCGTAATCTTTTGACGGCGTTTGCGGGTGAATCGCAGGCGCGCAACCGCTACACTTATTTTGCCGGACAGGCGCGCAAGGATGGTTTTGTGCAGATAGCCGATATTTTTGAAGAAACCGCCAATCAGGAACGCGAACATGCCAAGCGGTTTTTTAAGTTTTTACAAGGCGGTATGGTAACTGTTGAAGCCGCGTTTCCGGCGGGTATGATCGAGACGACGCTGCAGAATCTTAAAAACGCCGCTGCCGGCGAAAAAGAAGAATGGTCTGAGCTTTATCCGGAATTTGCCAAAGTGGCTCGTTCGGAGGGGTTTGAGGATATTGCCAAGGTGTTTGATTCGATTTCTGTGGCCGAACGCCAGCATGAGAAACGTTACCTTGGTTTGGCGGCCAATGTGCAGGCCGGCGCGGTGTTTAAGAAAAAAGAGGCGGTTGTCTGGCGTTGCCGGAATTGCGGTTATTTGCATTCCGGTCTGGAAGCGCCACAATCCTGCCCGGCTTGCGCGCATCCGCAGGCGCATTTTGAACTGTTGGCGGAAAACTGGTAGAATTTGCGCGAATGGGATTGCGGGCATTGTGCGCGTTTGCGCCGCCGCCGTTTGGGAAAAGTGCCCGTGCGCGTCCACAAAGCCGGG
>CAZMFH010000298.1:0-2829 GCA_964565485.1 uncultured Verrucomicrobiota bacterium
TCGCGTTGCGCTCCGCGATCGGCACGGGCAATTTTAAAACACTCTTCATGTCAATGAAATTCGGCTTGGCCGTGGCGCGTTTAACCGCATCGAGCAATTCGCCGCTGTATTTGGCATAAACGTCCCACTCAATTGGCGCTGCGCAACAATCGGGGTGCGAAACAACAAAGAGATTGTGGGCGGCAGCACTCTCCTGATATTTCAAGAGACCATCCGGCGTTGTTTCACCCCAAACCAAAAAGGAATTAAAATTGTTTTCCGCCAATTGCGCAAAAACAGGAGTTTCATCAGGGCTTACTCCGGTCATGATCATGCCAAACGGAAAAAACGGAGCGCCGTTATTAAGCAAACACCGGCTTTGACAATCAATTTTCCATTCGCATCCCGGAAGAGGACGGCGCTTGATCAACGCCAAATCAGACGCGCCGATTTCAACGTTGTTATTCCGGCGTAAAACACATCGGATGACAGTCATGCCTTCGGGCAACTCGGCGGGCGAAAAAGATATTTTCCCTGAAGCCACAGCCGGCATGCTCGCCAAAACGGCCGCATTCCAAACGACTTCAACCCGCAAATCAGCCGGCGGCGGCAAGCGCTCAATTTGAAAAAAAATATTGGCAAGCGGTTCAATTGTATAATAGTTGCGGTCTAAAAAAGCGTTGATTTTGGACGACATTGCCGATTAGCCTGCCTTCTTATTGGATCTGCCCCTCAAGCGCAGCGATCAGACGCTGTAATTTGCCGCATTTATCAATCAACTCCTGTTTGCGCGCGCGTTGTGCCTCAATCACATCCGGCGGCGCTTTTTGCACAAAACCGACACCATCCAGCTTGCGTGTTACAGCAGCCAGATCGGATACAGCCTTGCTTAATTGCAAGTTCAAGCGTTTGATTTCCGATTGCGCATCAATAACCCCTTCAATCGGAATAAAAATTGAGCCAAGCCTGGAAATGCCGTTGATCATGCGTAACGGCTGAAATGCCGGATCAATCACAAGCGACTCTGCGCGCAAGAGCGAAGACAATGAATCCGCGTCCGCCCGCAAAAGTTCGGCAGCCGCAGCATCAGCCGGCCGAATGAAATAAGCGATTTTTTTACTGGGCGAGATGCCATAATCGGCGCGCAAAACGCGCCCGACACGCACCAGATCATGTTTGGCCTCCACATATTCAACAATGCGATTGGAAATACCCCAGGCAAGCAGTTTGTCATGCTCAACAGCCTTCGGCCAGACAGCATGCTGAATGGTTTCATTGGCCTTGCCATACCCCATGACATGCCAGAGATCTTCAGTCAAAAACGGCGCGATCGGATGCAAAAGCCGCAATACCCCGGACAACACATAATGCATCACCTGCAAGGTCTTGATGCGCCGCTGCTCGTCACCCGAACTCAAGCTTGTTTTGGCATATTCGATATACCAATCGCAAAATTGACGCCAAACAAATTCATGCAGCGTTTTGGCCAAATCATTGAAACGGTAACGTTCAAGATACTCGGTGGCGGCATTAACCGCGTCATGAAAGCGCGCCAAAATATGTTTATCATCAGGAGCGAGCAAATCGGCCTGTTCGCCAAGCGCATCCGGATTGACAAGCGCATCGCCGGTATTGATGCTTAAAAACCGCGCCGCATTGCGTAACTTGGTCAAAAAATTGCGTCCGATCTCAAAATGCTCATTGCCAAGATGAATGTCCTGCCCAACCGCAGCGACCATAATCAGAGAAAACCGCAAGGCGTCGGCGCTGAATTTGTCAATAACCTCCAGCGGATCAATTGCGTTGCCGAGACTTTTACTCATCTTGCGCCCCGAATCATCACGCACCGTCCCGTGAATATAAACCGTACGAAACGGAATTTCGCCCATAAATTCCTGACCGGCCATGACCATGCGCGCAACCCAAAAGAAAATTATTTCCGATCCGGTAACAAGCGTGTCGGTGGGATAATAAAAATCCAGTTCCTTGCTGCGTTCCGGCCAACCAAACACACTGAACGGCCAAAGCCAGGAAGAAAACCAGGTATCCAGCACATCCTCATCCTGGCGGACATCCTTGGCACCACACTTTGGACAAGACTTCGTCTGCTCCGCAGTCGCCCATTCATTGAGACAGGCATCACAATAAAAAACAGGGATACGGTGCCCCCACCAGATTTGGCGCGAAATACACCAATCGCGAATATTCTCCATCCAATCCAGATAAACTTTGGCCCAGCGCTCAGGCACAAACTGAATCCGGCCATTGCGCACAGCCTCCAGCGCCGGACGGGCCAAAGGCTGCATACGCACGAACCACTGCAGTGAAAGACGCGGTTCAACTGCAGTATCGCAGCGATAACAATGCCCAACCGCATGCGTATGATCTTCTATTTTCTCCAACAACCCCGCTTTTTGCAAGTCTTCCACAATCCGTTTGCGGCACTCAAAACGGTCCAACCCGGCATAAGTCCCAGCCTGTTCGTTCATGGATCCATCGGCATTCATGACCATAACAGTTTGCAGGTCATGCCGACGCCCCATTTCAAAGTCATTCGGATCATGAGCAGGCGTAACCTTGACCACGCCAGTGCCAAACTCCGGATCAACCAGATCGTCCTCAATGACCGGCAGCACCCTGTTCAGAATCGGCAGGATGAATTTTTTGGCCTTGATTGTCGCATAACGTTCATCACGCGGATTGATCGCCAAGGCCACATCGCCCAACAAAGTTTCCGGCCTGGTGGTCGCAACGATCAAGGCGTCTTTTTTACGGCCATTTTCGGGCAGATAGCGTAAATAATATAATTTACCGGAAGTCGGCACGTGTACACTTTCCTCATCGGAAAGC
>CAZMFH010000299.1:0-2817 GCA_964565485.1 uncultured Verrucomicrobiota bacterium
GCGCCGGAATATCAGGAAAAAATCTGGCAAATATTCTACCGCCTTCCGGATGCCGCCGAAAAAACCAATGGCGAAGGACTTGGTCTGACGCTTGTCCAAAACATTATCGAACGCCAAAACGGAAGAGTATGGATCGAATCGGAACCCGACCAGGGCAGCCGATTTTTTCTGGTTCTGCCGACAGCCGGCAACAAGGAGGCCGCATTTTGAAACCAACATCGTTTACCAATGTAACAATCCTGATCGCTGAAGACGATGACGGCCATGCCGAACTGATCATGGAACACCTGCATGAAGCCGGCTTATGCAACGAAATGCAGCGATTCAACGATGGACAGGCGCTCCTGCAATACCTGGCAAGCGCAAAGCACGAATGGGATCCAACTGACGAACGCCGCTTTCTGCTGCTGCTCGATTTATCCATGCCGCGCCAGGACGGACTGGACGTGCTGCGCCACATCAAGGCCGATCAGCATTGGCAGAACATGCCCATCATCGTCCTGACCACAACGGATGATCCGCGTGAAATTGAAAGTTGCTATGAACTGGGTTGCAATTGTTATATCACCAAACCGATCGAATACGAACGCTTCAAGGAAATGCTGCGGAGACTTGGCCTGTTCCTGATGGT
Source organism: uncultured Verrucomicrobiota bacterium (assembly GCA_964565485.1). Classification (GTDB taxonomy): domain Bacteria; phylum Verrucomicrobiota; class Kiritimatiellia; order JAAZAB01; family JAAZAB01; genus CAZMFH01. The sequence goes on from CAZMFH010000299.1 coordinate 632, forward strand.
GGTAGCCATGCCTAAAATCGGCTCGCAAAAAGAAGGAGGAGGGACCAAAACATGAAACGCGAAAAAAAATCCAATGTCGTTCTGTTGATCGAAGACGAGCCAACCGACGCCAAGCTCATTACGCAGATTCTCCAGGAAGACACCGAAAGCGCCCTTGAAATTCTGCACGCCGAAATGCTCTCCCAAGGCATTGAATTCCTGATCCAGGGCGGCATTGATATTGTGTTGCTCGATCTGACGCTGGCGGACAGTTCCGGATTCGATACATTTTACAAATTACAGCAGCAGGCGCCGCAAGTGCCGGTCATCATCCTGACCGGCATGGATGACAAGGATTTGGCCGTGCGCATTGTGCAGGAAGGCGCGCAGGATTACCTGGTAAAAAGCCTGGTGGACTACACGATGCTCGCGCGCGCCATCCGCTATTCCATTGAACGCAAGCGGCTGCTGCTCGAGAAAGATCGCTTGATCAGCCAACTAAAAGAAGCGCTCCAGAACATCAAGACCCTGAGCGGCCTGCTTCCGATTTGCGCGGTTTGCAAGCAAATCAGAGACGACCGCGGCTATTGGCAACAGGTGGAATCATACGTCCAACAACATTCCAACGCAGTTTTCACCCACAGCATTTGCCCGAAATGCTCCGGCAAATTATATCCCAAACATGCCGACGCCGGCGAAAAGCAATAATGCGGGTGAATCCCGCCCGACAAACTGATCACAAACGCAAATGCTCCAAATCATCGGCGCTGACCGGGCGGACATTTAAAATCCGCTCGCAACCATCCCGGCACGCCAGCACGGCCGTTAGCGCGGAGGGAACGGCTTTCGCATAAAAGGCGCAAATTGAAGCCGCCACCAGCAAATTTTCTTCCGAAGCCGTAGCGTACAATAACGCCAAGGGCCCCTTCAAATCACGCGCCGTGATTTGCCATTCCCCGGAGCGCACCTGCGCGGCCAGCGCCGCATTTTCCGCCTGATTACGCCCGACAATCAGGCGACAAGCGCCAAGACGGAAATGACGCCCCATGCGCAGACGCCTGATGTTCGCCATATTATTCAAGCCCTCGTGATTGCGCAGGTCTCTTAAACGCTTGCCGTAAAGAGGGTCGGTTAAAATGCAACCACCAGCCGGCTGTGGATATGTCGTAATGCCAAAGGCACGGGCCAACTCCATTTGTGGTTTGCGGTTGCGCCCCTCCAAGGCAAGCAATTTTGCGCGGTTTACCAAGCCGGTTTTTTCCGGCACGGTTTCCGGAAGAAGCCGGGCGCTGAGCGGCCTGAGCAAATAATCGCCAACCCCCGATTCTTCCGCCACCTGCAAGAGCGCCTTGCGATGCTGCGACATTGGGCGCTGATTCAAAACCTCGCCGGTACAAACCAAACCGAAGCCATTGGCGCGCATCAATTCCCCGGCGCGCCGGACCATGGCAATATGACAGTCAATACAAGGATTCAGTCCGGCGCCGAATCCGTGCCGGGGATGCTCGATCAAACCAAGCATCGTGGTCGTAAAATCCTCGACAATCAACGCAACCCCCAAACGCGCCGCCGCCTGCTCTGCCATCCGGGCTTCGAAAAAGATGCTGCGAAAAACAAGACCGCACACATCAATCCCCTGCGCCCGCATCAGGCAAATGGCCAACTGACTGTCCAAGCCCCCGGAAAAAAGCGCCAAGGCGCGCACAGACTCATGCATGCCTGTATTCATGTTTTAATTCTTGATGGAGGCAAGATATGTCGTGCCATTCCTCTGGAAAGCCAAGTCTATGCCTTCTGTCAAAGACTTTTTCCTGAATCCGCGATTAGGTCAGGCAGATACTGGCGATTGATTCAAAACTTGCAGGTTCCATCTCCGCATCCAATAAATAGCGTTTTATCCCAATTCGCTGAGTATATAGCGATGACGCGAGAAAAACAACGATTTTCGAGCAGCTTTTGGGATAAAATGCGGTGAACGGACCCGGCTTTTTGCAGGCATAGATCTTTCCATTTCAACATGATTCCCGCCAAGTCAATCAGCACTATTGCTAATGCCGAAATAAGCAGCATGCCTGTTCGGCAATCTGCGATACCGTTGCCTGTTGGGAATGATTCAGGCTTGGCGGTATCGCAATCAAGGGTCATGGCGGTATCGCAATCAAGGGTCATGTCTCGACATTCGACAATTGGCGCAAGCATTTAACAAG
>CAZMFH010000300.1:0-2810 GCA_964565485.1 uncultured Verrucomicrobiota bacterium
TTTCACCTGATATTGATCGCCCAAAATATTTTTGAGCCACTGGTAACCGGCTGCATTGGAGCCGACGCTGGGATTTTGCGTATTACCAACGAGCACAGTCCCGCCCAGCACAATGACATCACCACCCTCCAAAAACGGCGTATCAGCACGGGCGGGTTTAAGAAGCTCCGTGTGCGGCATGGCAAACCATTTGACCTTCGAGTCGGAACATTTTTCGGACAGAATATCCCGGAATCCGGATATATCCACTTTTCGAATCGGCGTCCGCAAATTGAATTCAATGATTTTACTGCCGATCACGGCCATATTGTCCCGGGGAAAGTCCTGGCTAAACCCGTTCAGCAACACATCGCTGCCGTAATGTTCCTTGATAAAAGCGACGGTAATTTCCGTTGGACGGTATACCTTGACGCCCAGCGATTTTAAGATTGCAATGAAAGCCTGATTTTCCTCCTCCAGCATCTGCGTCTCGCTTTTACCAGTTTCAGGATTGATCATCTCTGTCCAGAGCATTCCGGCTGTCTTCCGGGCATAATCCGCTTCATCTTCCGGCAGCACTTTCAGCGCATCGGCAAACCATTGCGCTTGCAGCGAGGGCGACATCCCGTAAGGCAAACCGACAATCACCTCCTTGAGATCGCCGTATTCACAATCCACATAAACAGAATGTTCCGCGGCATTGGCAGCTCGAATTAAAATCGGCCCAAAAAAACACGATAGAACCGCGCATAAAACCACGCTAACATTTTTCATTCTGAATCCGAAATGGGGTTTCAATTAAGCATCCACTACCAAAGTGTTTGCGAGGCGCATGTCATCATTCGCCACGCGGTGAAGACGCAAGATGCGACAAAATGGCCGCGAAATCAAAACAATCGAGTCGCTTTCAAAAGTCAGCTTTTGAAAGCAGTATTCAGCCGGAAGTCAGAATGTAAAATCCATCAAATCGCTTATCATAAACAGCTTGCATTTATTCTGAACTCTGACTCCTTCCATGAATTCTTTCAAAACGTGAGTTTTAAAATTAGCTAAACCATCAAGTTCCGGCCAGACCGGCGCGAAAAGCTTTAAGATTAATGGCCAGCAATTCCGGCTTGGCGCCGGGGAACAAATCGGGGATAGCCTGTTCGACAGCCTCCGGCTTGATCAGCGGCTTGCATTTCAGCCAGGCGCCCAGCATGGCAAAATTTGCGGCTTTGGCGCTGCCGAGTCGGTCGGCTGTTTCCGTCGCAGGCACGGCAATCAAACGCGGATCGGCAGGCACAAGGCATAAAGAACTATCCAGAACGCCGACGCCCTGTTTCCGCAACTGCCCCAGGAACCGGTCGGAACTCAATTGATTCATGATCATGACGGAATCGAATTCCTCCGCCACGGGGGAAGCGATTTCGCGCGCCGACAAAATCACCTGACAATTTGAAGTGCCGCCACGCACTTCCGCGCCATAAGCCGGAAAAAAGGTTACATGCGGCACGGAATCAACGGCCAGCAGGGCCAACAATTTGCCGAGCGAAATCACGCCCTGTCCACCGGAACCAGCAATCAAAATCCGTTCATGCATTGACAGGCACCCCTTCCTTCCTGAAAACACGCACGGGAAAACGCGGCATCATTTCCTGCGCCACAACCTGCAAAGCTTGATTAGGCGTCTTGCGGAAATAAGTCGGGCAAGGCGACAAAACCTCGACAAACGAATAGCCCTTTCCATCGCGTTGCGCGGTAAAAGCCGTCAAAATCGCCTTACGGGCCTTCAGGATGCCGCTGTGTCCGTCAATTGCCACGCGTTCAATATGATAAGGCTGTTCAAGCGTGTTGAGCAATTCACAAACCCGAATAGGCGCGCCCATTGTGGCGACATCCCGGCCTGCCGGAGATGTTGCTGTCCGCTGCCCGGGCATGGTTGTCGGCGCCATTTGTCCGCCGGTCATGCCATAAACGCTGTTATTGATAAAGATAACGGATATATTTTCGCCGCGATTGGCGGCATGAATCGTCTCGGCCATGCCGATCGCAGCCAAATCGCCGTCGCCCTGATAGGCAAAAACAATCCGATCCGGCAAGGAACGTTTGATGCCGGTGGCGACGGCCGGAGTGCGCCCATGCGCCGCTTCGGTTACATCGCATTTCAGATAGTCATAAAGCAAGACGGCGCAGCCAACCGGCGCAACGCCGATGGTGCGCTCGCACAAATCAAGCTCATCAAGCACTTCGGCCAGGAGTTTGTGCATGATCCCGTGTCCGCAGCCCGGGCAGAAATGCAGGCGAGCATCAGTCAGTGATTTCGGACGTTGATAACCTTTGGGCATGACATTCAACTTTCAGATAAAAATTTCAAAACCCGGCCGAAGCCGGCGCGCGATTGTGCGCCACATCGGACAAGGCGTTCAGTATATCCGATTCCGTCGGCACACGCCCGCCCGGATATCCGGCAAAATGAACCGGCACAGAGTTATTAACGGCCAAACGCACATCTTCCAGCATCTGCCCGCAATTCATTTCCACCACCAAGACAGCCTTTGCGCGCTGCGCGCTTTGCCTTAACGAGCGCTCGGGAAACGGCCAGAGCGTCAGCGGCCGCCAGAGACCAACCGCCATGCCCTGTTCACGCGCCATGCTGACAGCGCCTTTGGCCACACGCCCGCATGTGCCCCAAGCCGCAATGAGAATATCGCAAGACTCCGCTTGAAACGTCTCCGCTTTCGCTTCGATATCGGCAATCTTGCGATATTCCGCCTGCAAAAGCAGGTTATGCTGTTCCAGCACGCCTTCAGCCAGGAAAAGCGAATGAATTGAGCGGGCCGCGCGCCCTT
>CAZMFH010000301.1:0-2804 GCA_964565485.1 uncultured Verrucomicrobiota bacterium
CAAATGAAATACGTGTGCTTGCGCCCGCGCTGTTGGCGTCCGAGCCCGAACAGGAAATAGCATATAATCCGGGACAATTTGATGCCGCTCAATTGAAGTTTCCTATGTTGCATGCGCGCCTTTTCCGGCATCCGGATGGCGGTTATGTTTTGTTGGCGGTGAGCGGCTCGGAATTTCCCGTTCAGGCCGAATTTGTCATTCAAGACTTGCCAGATTCAGCCACAGTGAGTTGTATGTTCGGTGATAAGAGGAAGTTTGAAGTCAGAACGAACAAGTTTGAAGATCAGATTGAGAGTTATGGCACGCGGGCATATCGTATTGAAACCGGCGATTTGCAAGAGACAATTAAGCTAACGTTGAATATGCAGGCGGATGAAAGTCGGAACTGTCCGCGTATTGTGTTGCGTCAGGAGGTTGCCGGAATAGAGAAGCAAAAAAATCATATGCCTAATCCGGTTTTTACAAAATGTCGTGTTTACAAGCGATTTCCAGATTTTATGCGTCCAGCGTGTCCTATGTTGCCAAATCTTGGCTCATCAGAATCGGGTTGGTTTCTCGATGCGGACAATTCATGGAACGGTCATCCTTCTTTATGTATGCGCTGGACCGAGCCGTTTGCAAAAATCAAACATGTGGCAATGGATGGAAATTGTTGGAACTTGAAAACCAAGGAGTACGGTGTGGTAAATTCTGCATCTCTTTCGTTTTGTGGAGTTACGCTGGTTGGCTATCCGAAAATCGTTGCCGTTCCTGTCCGACATGTTTTTTCATTTTATGCCAAGGGTGGCAAGGCGGGCGATAAGATTCAGGTTTATTCTTCCAGTTTTGATTCCGGAAAAACTTTTGTTCTGTCGGAGACATGGGAGCGTTATGAGTTGAGTGGTCTTTTGCGGCCTTCTTCAAATTGGTGGCCTGGAACAGCAGTGTTGATTCGTGTTTATCCCGGCGCGACGGTGTGGATTAATGGGTTGCAAATGGAATCAGGCGAATTTGCTACGGAGTTTTCAGAGCAATAAGTTATGCGCTGGCATTTTCAATTTTATTGTTGCCTTTTTTTAACGGTGTTATCTCCGTTGCTATGCTTGGCGGGGATTGAATACGATGCGGTTCAAAATATAATTTGGGTGACGGATTATCCGGCCTGGCGCCCTTGTGTTTTTGCGGATGTGGTTGCGGCAAATGATTGGAATGGATGGAATACGGTTGTTTATGATCAAAAATCCGATTTATACGTGGTTCGGTCGCATTTATATATCGGCGATGCCAATTTGCGTGATACATATTTTCAAGTTGGCGATAGCGCGCATCGGCGGATTAAGGTTGAAATGCACGGCAATATTATTCTGGTCCCTGATATATCGGCTTTTTGGAACGATGATCGGCATCGGGCTAATGTTCACAAGCAAACGCCAGGTAATAATGCTTTGATTATTGGCGATGCCGATGATTCCGCCATCAAACCCACGATCCGATTTGCCGCCGGATATGGTCTGGCAGTCGGGATTGATGGGCGCGCGCGAACGCATGCGGGTGAAATTTATCTTTATAATGCTGTATTGACGGCTTTGCCTGGGGAAACAGGGCGTGTGATTGGGGTCGGTGGTTGGTTGTCTTTGTGCGGGCGTACTGTTCGCTTGATTAATTCGTGTATTGAGAACGTCAAATATGGAGTTAAAGGGGTAATGGGCGGAGGTTGGGATCATGTGGTTTCCGGCGTAACTTTTGAAAATATGCAAGTCGGGTTATCACAATATTGGGACAATCGCGCATTTAAAAAGCCGTTACGCAATTGCGCCTTTATAAAATGCGATATTGCTTTGGATCGGCTCTCAGAGTATTTATTGATTGAGAATTGTGTGTTCATTGAAAATCGCCAAAATTGGGTGTTTGAAAAAAACAAATTTAAAGGCGGTTTTCTGAAAAATTGCGAAATAGACGGCATACAAACAAACGGGGTTTTACATTAATAATATTTGGAAAACGGCAAACACCATGAAAAAAACAATGTTTTTATTGGGTTTCGCGGTTTATTGCGCGCAATGTTTGGCGGTTGAACGTTACGTATCGCTCAATGGCACAAACGATGTCAATGGTAAATTTATTGATTGGGTGGGGGCGGCCACCACTATACAAGCTGCTGTAAATGTGTGCAATGTTGGCGATTTGATTTGGGTCAGCAACGGGATTTATGCGGTTGGCGCGACTGTTGCCGGCGATGCGACGAATCGGGTGTATATTGATAAAGCTATTGCTGTTTGCAGTTGGAGTAATGATCGCGCGCATACGATCATTCAGGGCGGGACGGGATATCGTCCCGTGTATATGGTGGCCGGTTCCAGTTTGATTGGCTTTACAGTTACAAACGGTGTTTTATCGGCAAGCCATGGCGGCGGAATACGCTGTGCTTCAACCAATGTGATTATATCCAATTGCGTGATTACGGCCAATTTGTGCCCTGGCAGTGGTGGTGGTGTATATAGAGGCACTCTATATAATTGCGAGATAATTGCTAATTCGGCGCAAAACGGCGGTGGTGTATATGAAGGCGTGTTGCAATGGTGTAATGTAAGCGGCAATTATGCGTCGGCATATGGCGGCGGGGTGAATCGTTGTTATGTCTATGGTTCTGAAGTAATTGCCAATAAGGCCGTTACTGGTGGCGGTGGCGGGTATGGCGCTTTGGCGCAATATTATATGACCAATTGTGTTTTGAACGGCAATAGTTCGTCCGGCACAGGCGGAGGGGTTTCCGATTATAATCTTTATAATTGCGATTTAATTGGCAATGCCGCGTCTAATAATGC
>CAZMFH010000302.1:0-2785 GCA_964565485.1 uncultured Verrucomicrobiota bacterium
GGAAGGCGGAACGAATGATGCAGCCGCCGCGCCACATCAGCGCAATGCCGCCATAGTTCAGGTTCCAGCCTGATTCCTGGGCAACGGCGCGCATCAGTTGATAGCCTTGGGCATAAGAAACAATTTTCGAGGCGTAAAGCGCCTGTTCGAGGTCATCCACAAATCTGCCGGCATTGCCTTCGAATTTAACCGCTTTTGGTCCGGCAAGCGCCTTGGAGGCGATCACCCGTTCAGCTTTGAGCGCCGAAATGCAGCGCGCAAAAACGGCTTCGCCAATCAAAGTCAACGGTTGCCCGGAATCAAGCGCGGCCATGACGGTCCATTTGCCGGTGCCTTTCTGTCCGGCAGTATCCAGGATTGTATCAACAACTTCTTCACCTGCTTCATTTTTATATCCGAGGATGTCGCGTGTGATTTCAATCAGGTAGGAGTCGAGTTTGCCCTTGTTCCATTTGCTGAAAACCTGATGCATTTGCGGATTGGTCATGCCCAGTCCGATGCGCATCAACTGATAGGCTTCGCAAATCAATTGCATGTCGCCATATTCAATGCCGTTATGCACCATTTTGACGAAATGTCCTGCGCCATTTTCGCCAACCCAGTCACAGCAGGCTTCGCCTTTATCGGTTTTGGCTGAAATTTTTTGGAAAATCGGTTTCACGAATTCCCAGGCAGATGGCGATCCGCCCGGCATGATCGAAGGCCCGCGCAGCGCGCCCTCTTCTCCGCCGGAAACACCGGTCCCGATATAACGAAAGCCTTTGCTCTCCAGGTATTTGGTGCGGCGGGTGGTGTCGGGGAAATGAGAATTGCCGCCGTCAATGACAATATCACCGGATTCAAGATGGGGGAGCAACTGCTCGATGAATTCATCAACCGGTTTTCCGGCTTTGACCATCAGCATGATTCGGCGCGGTTTGCGCAAGGCTTTAATCAATTCCGGCAATGAGTGGGTGCCGATGATGTTTTTGCCTTTCGCTTTGCCGTTGATAAAATCGTCAACTTTGGCGACGGTTCGATTGAAAACCGCAACGGTAAATCCCTTGCTCTCCATGTTCAGCACGAGATTTTCGCCCATTACCGCCAACCCGATTAAACCGATATCAGCTTCTTTCACCGTCTGACTCCTTTTTTGTTTGTTATTATGATTTCGTTTCGCAGAAAAAGTATTCTAAGCGGCGTCTGGGGGTTGTCAATAAAAATTAAACATCAAAAAATCGTTGACAAACAAATATTTTGGTGTATTTTTTATCTTATGACTAAATGAACAATTCGATGGGGTTGTTTTTATGGCTTCTTCCGCGATCAACTGGGATAGCAGAGCGCCGCTGGCAGAGCAGTTGCGTAATATTGTCAAACGCGCCTATGTTGACGGATGTGCGCCGGGCGCAAAATTGCCGACCGAGTTTCAGTTAGCCGCTGAATTTGGCGTTAATCGGACGATTGCGCGGCGCGCGGTTGAATTATTGCGCAAGGAAGGGTTTGTTGTCCGCCGGCCAAGGCACGGCACATTTATTGCCAATAACGCCAGGAAAGAGTTGACGGTTGCTTATTATGAAGAGAACGCTGCAAGACGTTACGCTTTTGCGGAGTTGTTGAGACGATTTGAAGAAAAATATCCGAGTGTGCGTATCAAACACGTAACTTTGCCAACCAGCGGTTATGGTGAAATAACTTCACGTATGATGGATGAGGGAAACCTTGATTTATTAAGGATTTCCGTGGGGTTGTTTAACGCATATAATCCGTCCGTTCAATTTCTGTCATTGAATGATTTTTATCGAACGCATGCTGCCATGACGCTTGCCGATCCCTGGGTGGCATTTCGATCCAAAAAAACTCATTATGGTTTGCCGTTGGCTTATGGCCCGACTGTGATTGTGTATAATCGTGATGTTTTTCGTCAGGCTGGTGTTGATTTTCCGAATGACAATTGGACGTTGCCGCATTTTGAAGCAACCGCCGCCAAGCTGACCAGGCGCACATCGGATAATCAGGCGCCGGACCGATATGGTTTTTTGTGTCCGCATATTCTCAATCGTTGGGCGATCTTTGTTTATAGTCACGGTGGTTCTCTTTGGGACGCCGGATCCGGTAAATTTGCCATAACGGAACAAGCCGGAATGCTTGGCTTAAATGTTCTGCGGCGTATGGTGCAAAGCAAGGTTTGCGCGCCTTTCCATGGCGCTTCTGATCCGTATCGCTTGTTTGTTCGAGGCAAGGTGGCCATGACTATTGCGAGTTACCACGCTCTTGCATCCTTAAAGACGTTCGTGGATTTTGACTTTGGGGTAACGGCTTTTCCGGCCTGTCGCAAAAATGTCAATCTGATGATTGTTGATGGAGTTGCTGTTGCCAAAAAAACGGTCAATTTGGATGCGGTGAACGAATTTTTAAAATTTTGCCTTTCTGATGACGCACAGCGCTATTTAAGCCGAAATTGCGGCGTTCTTTCTGTGCGTCCGGATGTTTTGTCGCCACCGGTTGCAGGTATGCCTTTTAATTACGAGCTGCATCGGCAGCTTAAAGGTCGCGCTGTGTTTCCTGAATTACCGTTAAATGATTTGCGGCTCAGGTCGCTTGCTGATGAAACGGCGCTTTATGTCAACGGCATGCAGTCGGCGGAAGAATATTGTGCGAATCTTGCAGCTTATACTGTGATTCATAGATGAAAATTTTCTGAGTGAAAAGAGAAGAATGCACCACAGAGGCACGGAGACACGGAGCAGATGAGTTTGCTTGAATTTAGTCCGATCGCGAAGCCGATCGGATTAAATTCAAGCAA
>CAZMFH010000303.1:0-2736 GCA_964565485.1 uncultured Verrucomicrobiota bacterium
TTGTGTTCGCAAGCTTGCGCGCCGATCGGCATGGCGGGAGGGCGATCAGGTTTTTTAAAACTTTTATGGCGTGTTGATTTGTTTTCTGGTATATTTTTAAACATTGCTTGTTTGGGCGAATCAGGCCGCATTTCGAAAATGCGGAATAAAAGCAGTTTGGCGAAATAACATTTAAAAGACAAGTATTTAACGAGAGGTTTGATTATGATGATTGGCAAGAGTATTCGAATGGAACGGATTCTTGACCGTTTGACCGGCAAAACCGTGATTGTGCCGATGGATCACGGTGTAACGGTCGGCCCGATCAACGGCTTGATTGACATGAAGCAGGCGGTGAATAATGTGGTTAACGGCGGCGCCAACGCCATTATTGTCCACAAGGGCATTGTCAAGGTTGGGCATCGCCAGTCCGGCAAGGATATTGGGTTGATTGTGCATATGTCGGCCAGCACGAATCTTTCGCCCGATCCGAAAGGCAAAGTGCTGGTGTGTGAAGTTGAGGAGGCCATCAAAATGGGCGCGGATGGCGTTTCCATTCATATCAATCTTGGCGCGCCTACAGAAGATGAGATGCTTGATCATTTTGGCAAGGTGAGCCGGACTTGCATGGAGTGGGGGATGCCGCTGGTGGCCATGATGTATACGCGTGGCGTGAAAATCAAAAGCGAATATGATGTGGCTTGCGTGAAACATGCGGCGCGTGTAGGCGCGGAGCTGGGCGCTGATATTGTCAAAGTCAATTATACGGGCAGTCCGCGCTCTTTTGAAGATGTTACGCGCAGTTGTCCGGTGCCGGTTGTGATTGCCGGCGGCGAAAAACTCGAGTCGGACGCGGATATTTTGAAAATGGTTGAAGGCGCGATTCAAGCCGGTGCGGCCGGCGTTTCCATTGGGCGCAATGTTTTTCAGCACGCTGTTCCGGTGCGGATGATTGAGGCCATATCCATGATTGTCCATCAAAAAGCTTCGGCCAAAAACGCTTTAAGCGTTTTGAAAGGACGGCGATCATGAAGCAGGTCTGGGTTAAAATTCAGCCCTGGGACAAGGAACTGGCTGTGGCTGCGCTTGAAAGTGGCGCGGATGCGGTGGTGGTGGATAAGGGCTATGCTCCCAAAGTGCATGAATTGGGGCGCATGCTTGTTGTGGCGGAAGACGGCGATTTGGTGCCCGGTCGTGATTTGCTGCAGATGGATATCCAGTCCAAGGCTGATGAATGCCGGGCTGCCGCTGCTGACCGCGATAAGATCCTTTGGCTGCGCATGCAGGACTGGACCATCATTCCGCTGGAAAATTTGCTGGCGCAGCGCGGACGTTTGATGGCGGATGCGCATAATGCCGAACAGGCGGCAACCATGCTGGGGATTTTGGAAAAGGGCGTGGATGGGGTCGTTTTGTCCGGTTGCAGCGCCGAGCAAGTGCGCCGGATTGTCGCCATGGTACACGGGCTTTCGCCGCGCATGGCGCTGGTGCCGGCTGTTATCAAGAGTGTTCAGGCGAGCGGCATGGGCGACAGGGTTTGTATAGACACTTGTTCCTCAATGAGTATTGGACAGGGGATGTTGGTCGGCAATACGAGCAGCGCCTTTTTTCTTGTTCATTCCGAGAGCCTCGAAAATCCTTATGTTGCGGCGCGTCCCTTCCGGGTGAATGCCAGCGCCGTCCATGCCTACCTGATGCGTCCCGGCAACAAGACCTCTTATTTATCCGACTTGCGTGTCGGCGACGATGTCTTGGTGGTGGATCATGCCGGGCAGACACGTGTGGCTTATATTGGACGCTGCAAGATCGAGGCCCGTCCGATGTTGCTTGTGCTGGCCGAGGCGCAGGGCCGTGAGCTTTCGGTTTATTTGCAGAACGCCGAAACAATCAATCTGGTAACCCCTGACGGCAAGCCTGTTTCTGTGGCGCGCTTGCAGAAGGGCGACCAGGTCCTTGTTTTATTGGAAGATGGCGGGCGGCATTTTGGCATGAAGATTGAAGAGACTCTTCTGGAACGTTGACCGCAATCAGCGTGGATTGAGCGCCAGTGTCAGTTCGTGCAAATGCGGACAGGTATGTGTCTGTTCTGTGGCGCGTTGCAACATGCGCAGCCCCGGCGCGAAGTAGGCGCGGAATCGTTCGGTTCCCGGATTGGCGCTCAGTCTTCCATAGGCGCCGAGCGCCTGAGACAGTCTTTCAACTGCGGCTGTCCAGAAGAGTGCTTTCGGAATGCGGCGGCTTTTCGGCATGTTCCGGTTGTAGCTTTCCAGTAATGCCATCTGCAGATCCTGGTTTAATTCAACGTATGGGTCGCACAACAGCGAGGCCATATCGTAGGCCGCCGCGCCGTAACGCATGCCCTGGAAGTCAATGAAAAAGGATTGGCTGTTTTTGATCATGATATTGCTTGATTGCAGGTCGCGGTGAATCAGGATCGGCGGTGTTTCGAGCAGACTTTGCGCCACCCGCGCCAGTTCGCGCATGATTGCCCGGACGGTTTTGGGCGCTATTTGCGGATGCAGTTGCAGAAAGTGGCGCGCAAACAAACAGCGTTCCCAACGATACAGTTTCGGCGAAAAGGCCGCCGCCAGGCGCAATCGCGCGCGGCGCGCCGCCGCCGTTGCAAGGATGTGCCATTTGGCCGTCAACTCCACCGTTTCTTGGTAGATTTTTTCCTTCCGGGCGGGGGTGAGTTTGTTTTGATATTCCAGAAGTGATTGATCGCCGATATCCTGCATGATAAAAAAATACTGCTTG
>CAZMFH010000304.1:0-2727 GCA_964565485.1 uncultured Verrucomicrobiota bacterium
GATGTTCGAAGAACGGGAATTGCATCCGACTCATATCGAACATATGCGCGCGGTGGAGATTTGCACGATTTCGCGACGGTTTCCCAGCCTGAAAATACTCATGGCTCATTTTTCCAATCCCTGGTGGGAGGAAGCATGGAAAATCAGCACGTCGCGTCCGAATGTTTACGTTGATCTTTCCGGCGGCACGGCTTATCGCCGTGCCATACGCATGTGGGCGGAAATCTATGCGCCGGACGGCAATCTGCTTAAGGACAGCATCTCTAAATTATGTTTTGGCACCGATGTTTCCTATTTTCATGAAAAGCCCCATAAGTTTGCGCCATATATCGCCTTTTATGAGAAGCTTTTTGACGCGATCGGACTCGATGCCGCCATGCGTGAACAGGTCAACAGCGGTAATATCCGTAAATTGTTTTTAGGATTTTGATCGTTATGTTGCTTCACCCAACAAACATTCTGTTTGCGTTTGTGTTGGCCTACGCTGCGGCAACCGGACAAGCAACGAATTTGCCTGCAATCGGGCCGGCCAAACTTTTCCCTGATACTTTTTTAGTGGAAAATGGCGCTGCTGAATGTGTGATTGTTTATCCGTCCGCCTTGCCCAACTATACTTCCGTGGCTGAGCGGATTGCGGATGGTTTACGAAAAAAATACGGGGTGGAGTTTACGGTTGTTGGGGATGATGTTGTTTGTCCCGAACATCTTGATCATCCGATTGCGCTATATAAGCGGAAAAACATGATTTTGCTGGGAAATGTTTATAATAACCGGGCAATTATGCCGCTCTACGCCGGGTTTTGGTGCGGTGTGGATGGAGACTATCCGGGCGGTGACGGTTATGTCTTGCGCACGATTTCCAATCCTTGGGGAACCGGCAAAAATTGTGTTTTAATTGGCGCTTCCTCTTTGGCCGGTATTATGCGGGCTATTCCCGAATTTCTTGAAAAATTGCCGGAACATGATAATGGTTCGGCAATATTGCCGCGTCTTTTGACTGTTGTCGCCGGCGGTGAGATGTCGCCGTTGGTCGCCGATATCATTGCCCGTGCTGATGGCTATGAAATCAAATATCCGGACAATATTTATAATGAGCCTGTAGATGCTTTCTCCGGTCCGGCGTTTCGTTATCATTGGACCGGCGACCGGCGCTGGGCGGAAATTGCGCGCGCAATTTTGCTTCATATTGATGCGTATTATGACCGTGGTTTCTATTCGACTAGTCATTACCGGTTTGAGCGGTTTTTCCGCGCGTGGGATATTATCGAAGAATCCGGCGTTTTTAGCTCAGAGGAAATACAAAGAATATCGAAACGGATGGTTGAAACTGCTTTCCGCGCGCCAGGTTGCCAATTGCGCGGTGTGCTGCGTCATGGCGGTGATCGGCATGTTACGGCTTCTTGGATGAGTTCGTTTGTTGCGGCGGATTATATATCGCGGACGTTTCTTGATTCGCCGGAATTGTTGCAAACAGCCGCCCAATGGCGGCAATGGGCCGACGCCACTTTTGGCTATTCCGTTACCGGACGCGATGACGAGGATCGCTATTCAAGTCAGGATGTCGCGGAAATGTTCATGCGCTGGGCGCTTTTATCCGGACAAACAAAATATTTTGTGTCCGGTATGGCGCGGGAAGCATTTGTTTTCTTTCTAAACTATTTTGATCCCTTAGGTTATTCCTGCGGATTGGCCAACTACGGCGATGCTGTGCCGGAAAGTGTTTATACCAGCGATCATGGTCTGCGTTATCAGGCTAATTTGCTGGGATATGTTTATGGCGATCGGCGGTTTACATGGCTGGTTCGGAATGTTCCTGTTTGCGGGCGGGGCAAGACATATTTTGGTCCGAATATTTTTGGTTTTTATTCGAATGAATGCCATTTTGCCGCGCCATCCGCATGGAACGCGGCCGCGCAGCCGCCATCATGGCTGGCCGGCATGACGGCCTTGCCGGTTGATCAGCGGCGTTATGATGAACGTCTCGAAAAGAAACAGGCTATGCCGGATCGGGACTCGGCAATTGACAAGGTCTGGTTTCGTTCCGGATTGGGCAGGAATGATCAATATCTTATGTTGCAATGCCTCCAGACTTTTCGCGATGCCAACACCATTCCGCGGTTTGTTGATCGCGGCAAAATCTGGCTTTTTCATAATAGCAATGAAGAAGGCGCTTTTTATCGAAACGGTCTCTATTTGAGCGACGGTGTCAATCAGTCGGCAACGCAGAATTATTACGCCTGCTGTGCCGATAATCTTGCCCGTTTTGACAATTTGGCATTGAGCCGGACGACTATTCCGGATGTAATGGGCGTGGATTGGACGCGCACAATTATCTGGCTGCCGCAACAGTGGTTTCTGGTTCTGGATCATGCTAATGTGTTAAAAACCAATCAAATGGTTTTAACATGTTCATGGCGTCTTTTACATCCCGGCAAATGGCAAAATGACCGTTTTCTGGTTGCGACGGCAGGGGACGCCGAGTTCCATCTGAAAAGTGCCGCGCCAATCAGCGCGACAACCAAACAATGGGATGTTCTAGAAAGTTCGGCTTGTCCGTTTTTCCTGCGCCAGGTTCAGTCGGGAAAATGTCTGCCGGGAACTGTTTTTGATTTCCAGAATTTGCTTTATGTCAAGGATCGGAACGAAAGTTTTATATACGAGCCGTTGCGGATTGATGCCTTTACCGTGCTGGTGAGAGACAGCGCCAATCATGCCGTTTTGATTGGC
>CAZMFH010000305.1:0-2719 GCA_964565485.1 uncultured Verrucomicrobiota bacterium
TTGCCGGTTGTATTGATTCGCACTGGACGGCGCGCGATTTGGCGCGGGTCGGCTGGCTTTATGCCAACGGCGGCGAATGGAATGGCCGCCGGATTTTGCCGTCTGATTTTGTGCGTGAAACCATGCGTCCTGTGCCCCAGCCGGTGATGGAGTATTTGAAAGATCCGCCACGGGATCGTGATTTCAAGGAGCTTGGTTTGACTTATGGGTTCTTGTGGTGGGGGAAAAAGGAGACTGACGGTTCTGTTTCGCCGGTTTGGCATATGGGCGGATATGGCGGCCAATTTTGCGCGGTATGGCCTGAGCAAGGAATCGTTTTGACTAAACTGAACGATTGGCGGGTTAAACCGTTTCTGGCTGCGGGGGCGTTTCGTCCTCTGCTCATGCAATTGGTTGAGCCTGCCAAACCGACAAGTGATATGCCGGTTATGCAGAAAGGGGCGGAGCAATGACAGCTATTGTTTTCCCGGGAAATGAATGGGAAAAACGCGCACCGGAAGATTTGGAATTGAACACAAATGCGCTGTTACGTATTACGGAAGTTATGCAAGCATCGCGCTGAATAAAAAATCATGTTGATCAAATGCCGGAATCCTGTCAAAAATACTTGGTTTTAAAAAAAAGGGGGAAGCATGAAGAAGTTAACTTTTGCGCTCTATTTCGGTAACAGGGGGTTTTTCCCTGAGACTCTCATTTCCGGCGCCCGGCAGGAAATGAAGGCAGCTTTGGAAAAATTAGGATATGCCGCCTTGATCATGAATGAAAATGCAACACGTTTTGGCGCGGTTGAAACGGCAGAAGAAGGCAGGCAATACGCGGCTTTCCTCAAAGAACGGGAAGGGCAATACGATGGTGTGATCTTGTCGCTGCCGAATTTTGGCGATGAAAATGGGGCGATTGCCGCATTGGAACATTGCGGCGTGCCTATACTCATCCAGGCTTACCCGGATGAAATCGGGCAGATGGATTTTCAGCACCGACGGGATGCTTTTTGCGGTAAGTTTTCTGTTATGGATGTGTTTT
Source organism: uncultured Verrucomicrobiota bacterium (assembly GCA_964565485.1). Taxonomy (GTDB): domain Bacteria; phylum Verrucomicrobiota; class Kiritimatiellia; order JAAZAB01; family JAAZAB01; genus CAZMFH01. Next base: position 1,024 of record CAZMFH010000305.1, read on the forward strand.
GCCAATACAAACTTCCTTTCACTGTCTTTAAGCCACATGTCGTGCACCCTCTGCACGAAGATTTTAAGTGGCAAATGGAAAATTTTGCGGCGGTTTGCCGGGTTGTCAAAAGAATGAAAAAATTTACAGTAGGCGCGATTGGCGCAAGAACGACCGCCTTTAAAACGGTGCGTTTTGACGAGTTGACACTCCAGAAACACGGCATTACAACAGAGACGCTGGATTTGTCGGAATTGTTTATGCGGGTGAAGGACATCCGTCCGCGCACGGAAAAGTTCAACCAAAAAAAATCCAGATTGCAGAATTATGCCGACTGGACAGGAGTGCCGGATGAAAAATTGGACGTATTGACCAAAGTCAGCGTGGCGGTGGATGATATTATTGAAGAATACAAGCTGGATTGCCTGGCTTTCCGGTGCTGGATCGAAATCGAAAAAGAACTCGGCGTTGCGCCTTGTGTGCTTTTAAGCGAATTAAATGACAGGGGCATTGTCGCCGCGTGCGAGCTGGATGTTTGTAATGCGATTCCCATGTTTGCCTTGTCGCTTGCATCTGAAATGCCGGCAACATGTCTGGATTGGAATAATAATTATGGGGATGCAGAAAACAAGTGCATCCTCTTTCATTGCGGGCCCGTCCCGCAAAGTCTCATGACTGGTAAGGGCAGGATTATTGAGCACCCCATGTTTGCCAAAAGTTTTGGCGCGGGATGCGGATGGGGTTGCAATGTGGGCAGGATTGCGCCATCGCCCATGACCTATGCCAGTTCAAAAACGGAAGATGGCAAGTTGGTTTTTTATCTCGATCAAGGTCGTTTTACCGGCGAGCCGATCGAAGATGGATTCTTTGGCTGCGCCGGGGTGGCGGAGATTGCTGATTTGCAGGCCAAACTGCTTGTGATCGGCAAACAAGGTTTTCGCCATCATACCAGTGTTACCTTTGGACATGTTGCTTCCTCTGTCAAAGAGGCGTTTACGACCTATTTGAACTACGACATGATCCGTTTTGGCTGCGCCAAAACGGATCGTGTCGAAACGGAGGCTGGGTAAAATACGCCATGCTGTTTAATGGCGATGCGGCCGAATTCAAAACACAACGGTGGAGAGGAAGCCAAGCAAAGTTTGGTTGCGGTCAAAGGCCGCCTTTGGAAATATCACTATGGCCATTGTTGCAAATCGAAATGAAGTTTTGAATATTTATCGTGAAGCGCAACGCAATCGTTGGGTGCTGCCCTGTTTCTGCAGTGAAAACCTGACGACAACCGAGGCAATTCTGGCAGCCACGCAAGAATATGGCCGAACAAAAGGAAGCGCGGATTTGCCTGTCATTATCGCCATCACCTGCCAGTATGATCACAGGAGCCAGGCATCATATTATACCCACACCAGACGATGGGAGACGGGGCTCAAATTGTTTCTGGGTGATCTTAAAATTCTGACGGAAAAAGGCGCGCCTTACGAGAAGTTGCGGGTTATGATCCATCTGGATCATGTGCAGTTTGACGATGACAGGGATTTGCTTTCGTGGGATATGGGCGCGTTTTCTTCCATCATGTTTGATGCCTCCAAGCTGCCTTTTCAGGAAAATATCAAGCTTACCAAACAATTTGTCAGGGAGCAAAAGGCAAGGATTGTAATAGAAGGCGCCTGTGATGAAATTGTAGATGCAACCGGAAACGCCAAAAGCGACATTACAA
>CAZMFH010000306.1:0-2716 GCA_964565485.1 uncultured Verrucomicrobiota bacterium
TACCAGGACCATTAGCGATCAAATAGGCACGGGGCGGGCGATTTCGTCCGATCGCGCTGATACAGTGCTGGATACGCTGATGGAAACGCGTTCCGGCACGGCTTTTCTGAATGTGTCGCAGGTTTCCCTTTTTATGAGCGCCTTGGAAAAAAACTCCAATGCGGAAATGTTGTCTCATCCGCAAATTGTGGTCGGCAATCGCGTCGAAGCCAAAATTCATGTTGGCGAAAAATATCCCGTTTTGCCGACGCTCAAGACGGACAACAGTCAGGGTGGCGTCCAGAATGTTACTTATTCCGACGGTCCGGAAATCATTCTTGATCTGGGCTTGAATCTCTGGGTTATTCCTGAGATTGATCGTGAACACAATTCAGTGCGCCTGACGGTGCGCCCGGAAACTTCCACGCAAAGCGGCGAGGTCAAAAACCCGCAGACGGGCAAAACCTATCCGATTGTTGCTTCGCGCGATATTTTGACGCGCGTCAATGTGCCCAGCGGTCATACCGTGGCCATTGGCGGGCTGGTTGAGCATAAGAAGAGCAAAATCGAAAAGAAAGTGCCGATTCTCGGCGATATTCCCTTGATCGGCATTTTGTTTCGCCATACGGAAGACGCGGTTTCGAAAAATAATCTGATTGTTTTGATTACGCCGACCATTCTGGATGACAGCAAACCTCTGACCGGTCTGGAAGCGATTGCCCAGCAGACCGTTGATAAGTATGAGAAAATTCCTCTGGCGGCCATTGCGGCCACTTCATCCAATGCGCCTGCCAATGAGGCAATCGGCACAAACTCCGTAACCCCTGCTTCGGGCATGGGCGCGGCGCCGGCTGTTGCGGCTGTTCCGGCAACCGCGCCGGTGGCGGGCGCTGGCCCATAAAGGAAGCAAGCGGATGCAGATTCTTCCCAAAAGCGCCTGGCGTTATGCTGTCTTGATTATTGTGCTGTTTGCAATTGTGGCCGTGGCTTCCACGACCATTATTGCGCATTTGCACGATCAGATACCTGGTCCGAATAATGAGGCTGCTGTGCGCCAGTTGAGCATCGCAATTTGGTCTTTGACCATGGGCTGCATGTTTCTGGCCGGGGCGCTGGGGCTTTGGGGAATTCGCTCGTCCGTTGAAATTGAGGGGCGCCGCCGTATTGCGCGTTTTGTGGATACGATGGATTATTTGAGCGACGGTTTGCTGGCGCTTGATTTCAAGGGGCGGATTCGTGGCGCCAACCCGGCTGCGCGCCGTATGGCGCAACGACCATTTTCGGCGCGTAAAGCCGAGCCGATTCTCAATGTGTTTCCCTGCTTGCAGGCGCAGGATATTGATCAGTTGCTTGATCGTTCTCAGCCTTGTGAAACTGAACGCAGTTGCGAATATGGCGAGACCGTGCGGACATTGCGTTTCCGTTCCCAGCCTTCTGAGGAATTAATGCTTGTTCTGGTTAGCGATATCACCAATCGCTATTATCAGGATATGCGCCGCCGGCAAGTGGCGCAGTTGCACGTGATCGGCCGGATTGCCGCAGGTGTGGCGCATGATTTCAACAATATTCTTTGCGCTGTTTCCGGGCATGCCACGCTTTTGCAGCGGTTTAGCGCCGATCCGGAAACTGTTCGTCGCTCGCTGACCGTCATTGCGGAAGAAACCCAAAGGGGCAGCTTGTTGTCGCGCCAGTTGCTGGAACTCAGTCGTTTGGGTTCGGAAGGCAAACCGAGCCGCGATTTGCAAGGCAATTTGGATGAGGCGGCCGGCCTGTTGCGCGTTGCGCTTTCGCCGCAATGGACTGTTTGCGTGAAAATCATGGGCGAGCATGATGCTGCCGTTCCTTTGACTCCTGTCCAGGTGGAGCAGGTGGTGTTGAATCTGGGGTTGCTGGCCGCCGATGCTCAGGCGCAGCCGGGCGCTGTTACAATTATGCTCAATCGTCCGGGAGAGGGTCCGTTGCTTGATGTTGGCGACAGGTTTGCCGCCGTAATTCTGATTTCCGGCGAATCAGCGCCGTCTCATGAAAACGGCGCCGGCGGTCTGGCCTTTGCTGCGGATGTGTCCGTTGCGCCGGATGACGGCGGCGTGATTGCATCGGTTGTGCGCACATTGGTCGAAGAGGCGCACGGGCGCTTTGATCAGTTGTCGGCGCCGGGCGGGCTTTGCGTTTACCGTGTGTGTTTGCCGCGGTTGGATTCATCCTGCGATGACGGCGGCATTTTGCCGTCCGCTAAAATAGAACAGCGCGCCGTGTTGGGGCGCTGCCGGGTTTTGCTGGCGGGCGCCGATCATGTTATGGAGCCTTTGGCCAGAAAATTGCGCGCGACAGGGGCGGCGGTTGAGCGGCAAAAAAATGTTCTGGCGGCTTTTGCGCGCATTGAACAGACCCGCGCATTGGATGCCATGATCCTGGATTATCGCCTTTCAGGCGCGGAGACGGGCGGGTTATTAAAATCTTTTCATGAGCTTTGTCCGCATGTTGCCATGATTGTTATCGGAGTTGATCCGGAATTGACCAAATTATGGGAACGTCCCGGTTTGCGTTGTCTGGCCAACCATGCCGGGAGCGATAAAATTTTGCGGGCGCTTGTGGAAACATGTTCTGAGATTGATCGGAAAACAGGTCAACCTCAGGCTTTTTGAGCAGGGCGGCGTCATGTTCGGAAAAGACGGCTTGGCAGGGACGTCTCGCCGCGCCATTGCGGCCAAATTTGTCTTTGGTGGGGCGAGACCTC
>CAZMFH010000307.1:0-1878 GCA_964565485.1 uncultured Verrucomicrobiota bacterium
TCATCTTGATCTCCTTCTCGGTTGCCCGACTGTTAATTAATGGGTCTACACTACATTTAATCGTCACTTCCGTGCCAACTTCGCCCTGCAAGACAAATTGAATTCCGCCATCAATCGCTTTGGCAATTTTTTTCTCGGTTTTTGACACCCTCGTGCGCAAATTGGCAAACATCAACACATCGCATCCATTGATCGGCTCGCCTGGCTTGGCGGCGCCAAGCGCCATGCCGTTTTTGTAGGCTGCTGTCCATTTGAGCGGCAGGGAACTCTGCGACTCAAGCTCAATCGAAAAAGGATCGCTCAATTCATATCCTTCCACCGGCAAGCCTGACTCATGATTACCCCATCCCAAAGTTGCGGTTTTATGCGTCAAGCTAAAACAAAGCGCGCCACCCTCAACGCGCACATTGGCAACCCCGGCAAATGCGTTAAAACCCGCCTGCTCACGGTCGGGCGTAAAAGCTTTGCGTTCAAACCCGGCACTCGCATCCAGCGGCATCTGTGCCGCAAAAAATGTCTCTGCAAACGGCGGATCTTCGGTAAGCACCTGCCCATAGACACACCCCGCCGTAATCATTGATCCAATCAATCCCGCCAGACCAAACCGTGTTTTTATTTTTTGGAAACGCATCAGACCCTCTCTTTGTTATGTTTTTTCAGAAATCAAACACCGAAGATTTTGAACAGAAGCTCGCAAAGATCGCCATGTTTACAGTAACTATGCAGCTATAAGGAGTCAGAATTCAGAATAAATGCAAAAACATTACAAGCCAAGATTTTGCTTGATGCCACGCTTCTGACTGAATACTGTTTCCAAATTCTTCACTTTTGCATTGCTAATTGTTAATTGCTAATTTTAACTTTCTTCTCCGGTCTTGCCTAAAACCTTAACACCAAGCCCCTATTTTGCTAATCATTCGTTTCATTCACAACGGCCACCACAGGCATCTGATCATCTTCCGGCTCATCCATTGCACCAAACGCCCGCAAGGGATAGTGCGCCACTTCCTCAACCATAATATCGTCAAACCAAGCTGCGCCAGATTTACCCAAATACCGGCAACGCACCGTCCCATGAATCGGCGCATCGCCGGTTATCATAACAGCATCGTAACAAATCCAATTGTCTTGTGCGCTTTTATCAGCAAACGCGCTGGCGCCATCATTCCCGCCACGCGCGCGAGAAGCCGCCACAGTCCGGTCACCTATCGTTAAAGCCAGTTCCGCCGGACCGGATGTGCGAATCCAACCAGTCAAACGATAGCGCGTATACGGCTTCATTGTAAAGGGACTTGATGTCACCGTAATGTTAGCATTACCCGCCGAAATCTTCAATGCTCTTTTGCCGCTGTGCGGTAATTCCTTGTCCAATGTCGCTCCCGCCGCCAATTCCCAACCACCCTTATCTTCAAAACTGGGATTTTGCAACTCCACTTTGGCCACCGCCGGATGCACATTCCGCATAAACGTCAAGTTGGTGTCAACCGCAACCACATCGCCTACATTCCCCAACGCCGAGCCGCCCGGATTATGATACAAAAGTCCGCCAATCATGTTTTCGGAACATTGATTGCCCATAATAACATTATTTTTACTTTCCGGGCCTATTGCCACAATCCCCCATTGCTGGCTCTTGAGGATACGTGGAACAGGTCCCGCCGGATACGCATATTTCAAAGGCGCGTCCAACTGAAAGCGAATCAGACTAACCCGGCTTGTAACATTAACTTCCTCGCGCTTGTCGCCATTTTCAAGCACCAACCGAAACTGCCGGTAAATCGGCGGATCGGCGGTAAATTCAGTATTGACAGGCCGAGCTTTATAATGCTTGATTTTTATCTCCCTGCTCCCGGCTTGCGCATCTTCCGTCAGTTCCCC
>CAZMFH010000307.1:1888-2709 GCA_964565485.1 uncultured Verrucomicrobiota bacterium
CGTCCTGATCGTCATAACAGCGATTGTTGACCACAACACAATTCTGCGCGTTATAAAGCGCTATCCCCGCCGGCATGCGATGTCGGGCAATAAAAAAAACGCCTTCTTTGTGGTTATTCATAACAATATTGTCGGTAATAACATAATCCTTGGGACCAAGTCGCCCGCCTTCTGTCGCAATACCTTCACGCATATTATCGAAAATAATATTCTGACTAATTACATGATAATGATCGCCATCCCGCGCAAGGTAAGCCATATGTTTATATGCCGGGCTTTCGGTATAAATACGGCACCCCAATCCGTTAATGCCAACGCCATTGTTGTAAATATGATTCTGAACAATCATACATCCGAAATTACCCATGCACATGTAAATACCGGAATGCGAATGGCTATGAATAAGATTGTTAACAATTTTAATTAAAGGCCCAGCTCCGGGATGGATGCCCTGCCATCCGCCCCAAATTTCGCAGTCGCTTATCAAGGCGCGTCCGGAAGAACAACTCATATTGACAATTGAATTATAAATCCAACACCGGCGCACCGTGCAACGTGTGCCGACATCCCGAATGCCGCGTCCAAAGGCATCCGGATATTTCGCATTTCTACGATCGCGCCAATCCGCTCCGTCAAATTTTTGCGCTTCAATATTGCCATCTATTGCAAGGTTTTCGATCAGACAATCGGGCGCGGCGATAATCATCGTAAATCTGGTAATTAACGCTGCTTCGCGGCTGACTTTCAGATCAACCGTCGGCTTAAACGGCGCAATCGGCCATTCCTCGGAATGGTGTCGGCTGTTAACCATATGGATGCGA
>CAZMFH010000308.1:0-2685 GCA_964565485.1 uncultured Verrucomicrobiota bacterium
ATTTTGATGGGGATGGTTTGGCCGATCCGGGCGTATGTCAAACCGCGACGGGCAATTGGCAAGTTCGGCTTTCCAGTTTAAATTATGTCATAGTCGAAGTGCCTGGTTTTGTGGGAGGATATGGCTGGTTGCCGGTAGCCAATCAATATGATGCTGATCATTTTGCCGATCCGGGCGCTTATGAACAGGGAACCGGCACATGGCGGATGCGGCTTTCCGGCAATAATTACAGCTTGCTTGTTCTTTCAAATTATCTGGGCGGTTCTTCTTATACGGCGATTGGCAAATGCGTTTGTCTTCAATGCCGGATGGTGTTTTTATACGCTCGGCTTTTTTGGGAGGACAGAATTATATGGCCGCCGCGGCCGACTATGACGGAGATGGTGCAACCGATTTTGGTGTTTTTCAGCCTGCAACAGGCAATTGGAAGGTGCGGATTTCAAGCATGAATTATGAGTTGGTTGAGGTTAATGGCTTTTTGAAATGAGGTGCTTTCGGTGAAGACATTAAATGTGGGATTGATCGGTCAGAAATTCATGGGGCGTATGCACAGCAACGCCTGGATCAAGGCGCCCTTGTTTTTTGATACGCCCATCAAGCCTGTTTTGAAGATTATCTGCGGACGGCATAAGCAACAGGCGCAGGCATTTGCCAAGCAATGGGGGTGGCAGGAAGCCACCGACGATTGGCGTGAGGTGGTCAATCATCCTGATGTTGATGTTGTGGATATTTCCACGCCGACGGCTTTGCATCACGAGATTGCGCTGGCTGCCGCCAAGGCGGGCAAGCATATTTTTTGCGAAAAACCGATTGCCCTGAATGCGGATCAGGCGCGGGAAATGCTTGCGGCGGCGGAAGCGGCTGGCGTCGTCCATTACCTGAATCACAATTATCGGCGTAATCCGGCGGTTGTCCTGGCTCGGCAACTTATTGACGAAGGCCGTATCGGTCGGATTTTTCACTGGCGTTCGGCTTATTTTCAATCCTGGATTGTTGATCCCAAATTTCCGCTTACCTGGCATTTGCGCAAGGAGGATGCCGGCATGGGTCCGCAGATTGATTTGCACTCGCACAGCGTGGATACTGCGCGTTTCCTGATCGGCGAAATTGCCGCCATCAACGCCATGACCGCCCGTTTTGTTGCTGAGCGTCCCTTGCCGGATGAAGCTGCCGCCGGCACCTTCAAAGGGATTGCCGCAACCGGAAGCAATGGCAAGGTAACCGTGGAGGATGCTGCTTTTATGGTGGTTGAATTCGCAAATGGCGCACTCGGTTCGATGGAGACGACGCGCTTTGCTACAGGCCGCAAAAATTATAACTGTTTCGAGATTTATGGCGAACGCGGCAGTCTGATTTATAATCAGGAAAATATGAATGAATTGCAGTATTTTTCAGCCGATGATCCCGCGCATGCCCAGGGGTATCGTAAAATACTGGTAACCGAGCCGATGCATGCCTATATGGATCATTGGTGGCCGCCGGGGCATATCATCGGTTATGAACATGGCTTTGTCCATGCTGTGGTTGATTTTTTGGGCGCGATTGCTGTGGGGAAAACGATTGAGCCCAATTTTCGGGACGGAATCAAAATCATGGAAGTGCTTGAGGCAGGCATGCAAGCTGCCGCAACAGGCCGCAAAGTGATTTTGACCTGAAAGCAGAAGGATTGTCGGCTTAAACCGGCTGGTTAAACAGTTGGGTTGAAAGATAGCGTTCACCGGAATCCGGTAGAATGACCACGATTGTTTTGTTTTTCATTTCCGGTTGAATTGCGATGCGCGCAGCCGCAGCTGTGGCTGCGCCGCTCGATATGCCGCATAAGATGCCTTCTTCGCGCGCCAGGCGCCGGGCAAATTCAAGCGCTTCTGCATCGGTTACAGTTTCGACTTTGTCAATGATGGATAAATCAAGCGTGTCGGGGATGAAGTTTGCGCCGATGCCCTGTATGCCATGCGCAGCCGGGTTTAAAGGTTGGCCGGCGCGTTTTTGCGAGAGCAAGGGGCTGGCTGCCGGCTCGACGGCAATCGCCTGGATTTTTTTGCCGCAAGTGTTTTTCAGAAAACGCGATATTCCCGTAATTGTTCCGCCCGTCCCGACTCCAGCCACGACGGCTTCCACCGATCCCGCGGTGTCTTGCCAGATTTCCGGTCCGGTGGTTTCCTCGTGAATGGCCGGGTTGGCCGGATTTTTAAATTGCTGCGGCATGAAGAATTTGCCCGGATTGGTTCGGTATAGTTCTTCCGCCTGCTGCACGGCGCCGGCCATGCCGCGCGCGCCATCCGTCAGAATGACATTGGCGCCGAATGCCATGATCAGCTTGCGCCTTTCGACGCTCATCGTTTCCGGCATGGTGAGTGTAACTTTATAACCGCGCGCTGCGCCGACACAAGCCAGCGCGATGCCTGTGTTGCCGCTGGTCGGTTCAATCAGTTCCATGCCCGGGCGCAGGAGCGCGCGTTTTTCGGCATCGCGGATCATGGCAAAGCCGATCCGGCATTTGACGGAGTAGGCCGGATTACGGCCCTCGATTTTGGCGAGGACAAGCGCGTTGTTTGCGGGGATAACGCGCCGGAGCTGCACCAGCGGCGTGTGCCCTATGGTAAACGAATTGTCCTGATGCCAATTCATTTTTGTGTGTTGCGGCAGGCTTTATTTTACCTGTGTGACCGTAATGGATGGATCAAT
>CAZMFH010000309.1:0-2676 GCA_964565485.1 uncultured Verrucomicrobiota bacterium
GGATTTTTCCAAGGCTGTCATTGTGCCTGGACGGCGTACCTTGATCGGGATGGCCTTGTTCTTTATTGCCGGAACGCTCGGCGGCCTGCTTGTGGATAATGCGCCGCTTGTTTTGCCGGCCGCTGTCTTGTTTGTTTTGACGGCGCTGATTTCAGGTATCCGGCAAATCTGGCGCGGGCGCGCCGCCGGCTTGCGGGGATGGTCTGTTTTGTCGGCGGCTTGCTTTTATCTGGGTGTGTTCGCAACCGCCTGGTTTGCGGCGCAATTGCATGTGCGCAATCCTTCGCGCCGGTTGCCGGCGCGTTTGATGGAAAGACCGCGCGAAACCGTCGAATTGTCCGGCGTCATTGCGGGGGATCCTGTTATGCAGCGGGTGGGCGCCGGAACGATCCGGCGCTGGCATTATCCGCTGCGCTTGCATGCTCTGCGCCGGCTTGAGGATTGGCAGACGGCGCGCGGCATGGTTGCTGTGGTCGCAGAGCAGGATCAGCAAATGCGCGCGCCGCAGTATGGCGATTATCTGCGGTTGAGCGGAGTGTTGGTTGATCGCGCCCTGTTTGCGGAAGTAGCTGATGAATTTTCCGGGCGTCGGCCGCTGCAACAAAAAATTGCGCGGGAGCGTTTCCGGTTTTATGCGGATGCAACCGCGCCGGTCTTGCTCGCGCAAGGACGCGGTTCGCGGCTTATGGCCTTGTGTCTGCGCGGACGGCATGCGGCCGCCGGTCTATTGGAACGCGGTCTTGAAAATCATCCTGATGTGAGCGGGCTGATGCGCGCCCTCTTGCTGGGTTGTCGCGGAGAATTGCGCGCAGACCAGCGCCGCCTCTTCATCCGGGCCGGTGTTTATCATATTTTTGCCATATCCGGACAACATGTTGCAATTGTAGCTTTGTTTTTGCTTGTGCTTGTGCGGGCGCAGCGCGTTTGCCGGCAGTATTGGTTCTGGTTTGTGGCGCCGGCTTTGATCTTGTTCACAATGGCAAGCGGATCCGGAACCAGCGCTGTGCGCGGATGTCTGATGGCTTTGCTGGTGTTTCTCGGGCCCTTGTTGGGGCGTCGCCCCGATTTGCCCTCGGCGCTGGCGCTCGCGGCGATTTTGATCATTGGCGCTGATCCGACGCAGATCCTTGATTATGGATTTATCCTTTCCTTTGCTGTTGTTTTGGGGTTGATTACGCTTGCCCCGGCGCTCTTGGCTGGGTTGCGGCCCTGGTTTCTGCCGGATCCGTATCGTTTGCAAGCGGAGTCCGGATGGATGAGGGCGGCGCGCGTGATCCTGCGCGCGGCAGCGTTTTTGGTTGTTGCATCGCTGGCGGCCTGGCTGGTCTCGACCCCGCTGATAGCGCGCTGGTTCAATCTTGTCGCGCCGATCGCGCTCCTAACCAATCTGGTGGCGGTGCCGTTGGCGACATTGTTGATGCTGGCCGGGAGTCTGGCTGTTCTGGCCGGATTGGTTTGGCCGGCGCTTGGCGCGATTTTTAATTTTGCCGCGCTGGCTTTGGTGGCATTGTTGCAGGCTTTGCTTGGCTGTATGATCGGCTGGCCGGGCGCGTATTGCTTTGTTGCCGCGCCGCCGGTCGGGATGCTTTTGGTTTGGTTTGGGACATTGGCGGCCTGGTTGTGCCGACGCGTCTGGTGGCGGGTCTGGTTGTTGGGCCTTTTGGTTTTAAGCGGCGCCTGGTCAATCAGTTTTGGAATCAATTTGTGCCGCGTCCGGTTGGATTGCTTTAATCTTGGCGGCAATGGGGTTTGCCTGGTACAGGCGCCCGGCCGTAATTTTTATCTGGTGCATGCGGGCGCTTTTTCGTCGGCACACCAGTTGACGCGTGTCTTGCAGCGGCGGGGTGTGAATCGTTTGCGCGGCTTGATTTTGCCGGTGGCCGATGCCGCGCATGCCGGCGGAGCGCTGGAGGTTATGCGGAATTTCGATGTGGCTGAATTGTGGTGTGTTTCGACCAATGCGCGTTCGCCGGTTTTTCAGCAGGCGCTTGCCGGCGCGCGCGCGCTGGGACGGCCGATTATTGAAATGACCCGCCGAACGGAAGGCGTGTTGGGCGGCAATTTGGAGTGGCGTTATGATCAAAACGCCGGTTCGTTTGCGATCATGCGCGCCAATCAGAAGTTACAGATTGTTTATGCCCGTCCTGTAAACATCCGTCCGGGACGGGATGAAATCGTTGGCGCGAATCTTGCCTCAAAAGCAACTGGGCCGTCAATTGCGATTCGCTGTCTTGAACCGGGTGAATTGATTTTGCCGGACGATTGGGAGGCGCAAAATATTCATTATTTGCCCTCCGGCCGCTCCTATGCCATATCCCTGAATCCGTGATATTCAGGCAAAAAAATCTGCGCAAAACAACAATCTCCTTGCATTTATGGGATAGTTATATATTCTTTTGACTTCTTTGGTGTACCTGTAGCTCAATTGGACAGAGCATCTGACTACGGATCAGAAGGTTGCAGGTTCAAGTCCTGCCAGGTACGCTTCGGTTGCCGGAATATCGCCGAAGCGCCGTTCCGCCGCTGCATCGTTGCGGATCCCGGTTTGCGTCTTGCTGACTTGGATTAATTTAAGGTTGATAACATCATTTAATGGGGGGTTAATTGTCGTTGGATGATGTGGTAATATGCATGACTACATCCGGCAGTCTGGCGCATGGTCAATCATCCCAACAT
>CAZMFH010000310.1:0-2675 GCA_964565485.1 uncultured Verrucomicrobiota bacterium
CTACATTCCGATATGATCATGATAGCGTGGCGACAAAGTATATTCAGAATTGTGTTAAACATATTCTTTCCGATGAAATGCGTTTTGCCGAGCCGTTAAGCGATCTGGAATTTGCTGATGTTGATCATCGGAGTTGCGGGTATCTTGACCTGAGCAAGCAGGCCGAGCGCAAAATCGAAGCGGATCAAGGCTGGTTCGTTTCCATTGGAAACGGGCTCAAGAATTGCGGGAATGTCAGGTTTGTCTTGCCAAAAGCCAAATCGGTCTTAGTCATGGAGCCAACAGAATTCAGTTTGCCGGAAGCGGTGCAATACATGGACCCGGAGTGGGAAAAGAATAAACAAATCATAGATACCGATCAGGGGCCTCTGCTAAGGAATCGCTTGAATACGCTTTATGTCATGACTGCTTTACCGGAAAGCGCCGGCGCTGTTAGCGGAGTTGTGGCGCGAATTACCTTGCATTACAAGGGCGGCAAGACGGCGGTCAGGGAATTGAAGGCTGGTTGTGATATTGGTTTGGAAGGCGAATTGTCCGATTTGGAAAATGCGATCTACACGGGAGGTGGATTCCATGTTACGGTTTGGCAAACGCCATTGCCGGAAGAGGCGGTTGAGAAAATCGTTATTGAGCCATTGACGAAATCAGGTATAATCATCGGTGGCGTGACCATGACATTGGTGCGTGGCAAGATTCATACGTAATGCCCCAACCCGATATGGTTGGATTTTGGGTATTATGTAGCCGCGCCGGTAACGGCGTGGATATTCAGGGAAAGAGATCGCACCGCCGGACGGCGGCAGCTACACGGAAGAACGGGGAGCGAGTATCATGAGGAAATGTAAATTATTCATTTGCGGATGCGTTGGGTGGCTGTTTGTCATTGCAGGCTACGCGCAAACAGTGCGTTATGTCTCGCCGGACGGAACCAATGATATTACCGGTGGCTATACCACATGGGAGGGCGCGGCAACAACCATTCAGCGTGCGATTAGCGCCAGTTCAAATAATGACATTATTTTGGTGTCCAACGGAACTTACACGGCGTCTGGCGCGCAGGTTGTTGATATCACCAAGTCGCTTGATATTCGCGGCATTTATGGTCGTGAACTGACCATTATTGACGGACAGAATGCGCGGCGTTGCGTAAAAATGACCGTAAATACCGCTGGAAATCCGATCTATCTCTCCGGTTTCACTATCATGAATGGTTTAACAAATACCGGCGGAGGTGTTTACAAAGAGTATGCCCGTGATATGCATATTGCAGACTGTGTGATTGTCAGCAACTCTGCGACCACCAGCCATGGCGGGGGCGTCCGAGCAACGTCTTATTTGACGCTGTCGAATTGCATGGTAATTGATAACAGAACAACCGGGCCCAGCACTTTTGGTGGGGGTATTGCGAGTTCCTTAAAACTTCGTCTGACGGAGTGTGTCATTGCGCGCAACGAAGCTATTACATTTGGCGGCGGCATATATGTTTCTGCCGGACAGCTTGATGTGTTTGCGAGTTTGATATCTTCTAATACATCTCTTGTCCATGGCGCTGGATTTTATCTTGCCAGTGCCGGCCAATGCGTTGTTAACCAAAGCACGGTGGAATATAATTCCGCAAGCAGTCAGGGTGGTGGATTGTGGACTTCCGCTGCAACGACCAATCTCAATATTTCCAATTGTCTGATTTGTTGTAATTCGGCGGGGTCAAGTGGCGGCAGCGATGCATCGGGGGCTGGCATTCTCTCTGCGGGCGGCGGAAGAATAGCAAACTGTCTGATTGCCAAAAATGTTGCTACGCATGCGACCAGTTATGGAGGAGGTCTATCCTTGGGAAGCACAAGAATTGTTTGTGAAAACCTGACAATTGTTTCCAATAGGTGCGGCACATCGGGTGGCGCGGGCATATATGTGAAGGCGTCGCCATCGGCTACGGTAATCAACTCCATCATTTACAGAAACTATTCGCCGACTGCCGGGCGCAGCAATGTGTATGGGTTTGTCGCTTCTGGTATTACTTTTACCAATTGCTGCACGGCACCCTTGACAGGTTTGGTGGGCGAGGGAAACACGGATGTGGATCCGCTTTTTGTGGATTTAGCCGGTGATTACCGGCTGCAGCCATCTTCGCCCTGCATCAATGCCGGCTTTAATCAGGCTTGGCTGGCCGATGCATTGGATTTGGATGGCCGCTCGCGGCTCGACCGGTTTAGTGGCAAGGTGGATTTGGGCTGTTATGAATATGTTCCGAAAGGGATGTTGTTTAAAGCAAAATAAAAACAAAGTTTTGTGGTGGAATAAGGTGTTAAAGTTTTATGTTTTAGGGTTTAGGGAGGAAAGGTAAAATTTTTCAGAAGGCCGCAATGACCGCAAAGGATTGTTTGTCAAAAAAATCATGAATAAGAAAATGGATTTGATTCCGTATCCGCATGAGCTCAAAATGCGCAAGGGCTTTTTTAACATGGGGGTTCGGGCGGTCAAAATGTTTTTGAGCGGTGTAGCGGAAACTGATGCTGCACGGCTGCTTGGTTCTGCGGAACGGCTGGGCGCGGTTACGCGCTTTGGCGAGGCGTCGGATGCGGACATTGTGCTTGAAGTTTCATCTGATTTGGAATTTCCGGCATCGGTGCGCGCTGACGTGTTGGATCAGGGTTATGCGCTTGATATTTCGGCGACGG
>CAZMFH010000311.1:0-2660 GCA_964565485.1 uncultured Verrucomicrobiota bacterium
CAATTCTCAATTTAGCCTTCAAAATACGCCGGACGGAAATATCAATTGCATTTTCGCTCACACGCCCGGATTTAACCGTCTCCAACAATTGTTGATATTGTTCTTCCGGAGCCTGCGCATAATCAATCAGAATCAAATCATGTCCGGATGCCATAACTGCGGGCAACAACTCGTCATGCTTGATAAAAGACCGCAATCCTTTCATAGCCAACGAATCGGTCATTAAAACGCCATCAAATCCCTGATCACGCAAGGCCTGCACTAAAATCGGGGATGTTGTCGCCATGTTTTCCGAATCCAAACTTGGCACAAGCACATGGCCGGACATCACTCCTGACAAAGCAGCGCGTTTCGCTAACTCGCGATATACCCTTAATTCCTCATTTGCAAAAGTTGGACGATCACACAACAAGCGCCCCTGCTCAATGTGATTATCAACCTCCGGACGGCCAGCGGCATTGGGATAATGTTTGGCCGACACAAGCATCCCGTTATCCTGATAACCACGCACCATTGCGGAGGCAAGGCGAATAACAATATCAGGATTGCCGCCAATCAAACGGATATTGCCCATTGGGTTTTTCGGATTAGTCGCAAAATCCACAACCGGACCATAGACCATGTTAACACCATACTCGCGCGCCTCGCGCGCCGCCATGGCGGCCCAATCATATGCAACCTGTTCATCATCAATCGCCCCAACAGCCATCGCATTGGGCAATGCCACGCCCGTTAGAAAACCTCCGTTAAACCCCCACTCCATATCCGCGCCAACCAACATGGGCAACGGCAAGCTTTTCTGAATTTCGGCCAGTTGTTGCGGCTCATCAGGACCAATCCCAGCCTGAATGTTGCACATACGCCCTGCTTTGATCATATTTGCCACCTCGCCGCTATAGCGTGACAATCCGCGCCCCATGATCATATGGCCAATCTTTTGTTCCAACGCCAAGCCCGCGAGAATCGTTTCAACTTCAGAAGCCAAATCATCGCAACAGCATTTATGCTTTGATAAGTCTGACATTTGCCCTGAATTTGTTTGATTAAAACTCATTTTACTCCATTTGAAATCACACGGTCATTAACTAAATTTATCGTTTCAAACTTCTTTCGGCATAGGCGCGTTCGAAGGCGGTACCGTCAAAGCCGGGATCATCCGTTGGAATTTCCGACAGTTTGATTTCCGCGCCGCCGCGTTCGCGCGAAATGCGCCCTGCCAGCATGATTTTAACCGATTCCGTCAAAGCCGGAATCGGCGCCAAATAAGCTTCATTGTTTTCCATCGCATCGCAAATGCGGTCAACCAATGCGCCATAAAGTTGTTTGGCATCCACTCTGAACTGAAAAGTTGTTTTGGTGGTCATAATCACAACCTCAAAAGGATGGCCCCGGCCGGGCGCAATATTGTAAATTGCCGTGGCGCCACCGGCAAATTGAACAAAAAAGTGCTCGCAAACGGATTCCTGCATCTGCGCGCGCCCCAAAAAGCGGCATGATTGAGCGCCTGTCCCGAGCAGCGCGCCGAACAGCTCGACAATATGCACGGCATAATTGAACTCATCCGAACCGACCGTCCCGAAGACGGTCATAATCCGGCCGCGTTCCTCCTCCGGCTTGGCCATAAACTCGCGGACTTCCCGGCAATAACGCAAAGAGGAACTGCCGAATATGCGCGCGCCGTTTGCGGCAAGTTTTTCCAATTCAAGACAATCAGTCAATGAACCGACAATCGGCTTGTCAATAAAAACCGGCTTGCCTTTTTTGATCAACGGCATGGCCAGCTTCAGGTGCTTGGACCAGTTGCAACTGTGCACAAAGCCCACATCCACCTTGTCGGCCAGCTCTTCCAAGGAATGACAGCGCGTGGCGACATTAAACTTTTGCATGAACGCCTCAACCATTTCATCGGTCCGAAAACCATCGTTATAAAGAGCCGTATAGCGCATCCGTTCGCCCTGCTGCATATAGGCGCCAAAACTGTTGGGATGCGATGTGTCAATATTGATGCAACCTACTTTGATCATAATGTTATTCCTTTCAAAAAATCCGGGAAAATGTAATCTTGTTCGCTAATTGGAATTGGTCGGCCGGCCGCAATGGATTCATTGACCATAAAGCTGATCACCGCCGCGCGCGCAGCCTTGGCAACTCCATTGGGGCTGGCGATATTGTTCAAAATGGCATCGGCAAAAAGATCAATTTCAATTTTTTGTCCCTTATCCGAGGCTGGAACGGACATACTGCGGCTGACAACGCCATCAAAACCATGCCAGGAAATTTCCTTGAAATCCTGAATATTAATGGCGCAGCCGTCGCAATATATTTCCGTGGCCTCCTTCGGAAACGTTTTGCAACCGGCGCTGGCAATCAAGGTTGTGCCCACCGATCCATCCGCAAAAGCAATCGTAACAATCCCGCTATCCGGAACTTTCACTTTCGCCGGATCCAGAAACGTGCCACCCGCCGCATAAACGGAAACCGGCGGCGCCTCCACTAATTCGCAGAGCAAGTCAAAAATATGGCAACCCTCGCCGACAAACCGACCGCCGCCGACTTTGGGATCATGCGTCCAGATATTGGCGGGGAAAGATGCCTGCAGCCGATGGTAAATCATTTTTTTGCCGGACATTCCGCGCAAAAGCTTTTTGGCCTCCTGCACC
>CAZMFH010000312.1:0-2653 GCA_964565485.1 uncultured Verrucomicrobiota bacterium
ATTGAGGAAGCCAGCCAAACCAGCAGCGCCGGTGTCAGAGGCGCAGTCGAGTTTATCAGGCAGGCTTGGGCGGCGGCATGAGTTGGCGGGAGAGCGGAAGAAAGTTAAAATTAACAATTAACAATTAACAATTAGTACAAAGCAAGAATTTTTACAGAAGGCCGCAATGACCGCAAAGGATTTTTTTTAAACATCGCGATCTTTGCGAACTTCTGTTGAAAGTCTTCAGTAATGGTTCCGGCTATGCCGGGTGGAGAAAGGAGATAGTATGAGTGTCAAGTTGGCGAAAAATTATGTCAATGGCAAGTGGATTGATCCGGAAAATTCAGGGTGGGTGGATGTGGATAACCCCAGCACGGGCGAAATTATCGGGCGGGTTCCGCTTTCAACTGCGGCCGAGACCAATCGCGCGATTGAAGCCGCTGCCCGCGCTTTTGAGGCATGGAAGGATGTGCCGGTGGGCCGCCGTGTTCAGCCGCTCTACAGGCTTGCGCAGTTGCTGCGCCAAAATGAGGAAACCATTGCGCGCACTTTGACCGAGGAAATGGGGAAATCGCTGCCTGATGCGCGCGCGGAAATGAAACGCGCCATTGAGAATTGCGAGGTGGCCTGTGGTATGCCGATGCTGCAGCAGGGCGACAAGCTGGTTGGCGCTTCCTTCGAGATTGACGGAGAAGTTTTGCGGCTGCCGATCGGCGTTTTCGCCATGATCGCGCCGTTTAATTTTCCGGCCATGGTGCCATTCTGGTTTTTGCCTTATGCCATGGCAACCGGCAATGTTTTTGTGATGAAGGCTTCCAAACAAGTGCCTTTTACCATGCAGCTTATCGCGCAGTATATTGATCAATGCGGGTTCCCGCCGGGTGTCTTTGGGTTGGTCAACGGCGATCGCGCCGTGGCGGATACTTTTATGGCGCATCCGCTGGTCAAAGGCGTTTCGCTTGTCGGTTCGACGCCGGTCTGCCGGCAGGTGGCCGAAAAATGCGCCAAAACCAACAAGCGTTTTCAGGCCATGGGCGGCGCCAAAAATCATCTGGTGATCATGCCGGACGCTAAAATTGACGAGGTTATCCGGAACATGATCTCGTCATGTTACGGCTGCGCCGGACAGCGCTGCATGGCGTCATCGGCTATTGTGGCGGTTGGCGACGAGCTTTATCGAAATATCTGCCGGAAATTCGTCGAGGCTTCGCGCAAGGTGGTTGTTGCCAATCCGCTTGCGCCGGAAGTGGCTGAAGAACAAATGGTCATGGGTCCGGTGATTTCCGCCAAGGCGCGTGATTTTATCATCAAAATGATTGAGGCCGGCGTCAAGGAAGGCGCGACCCTGGCGCTGGACGGACGTAAACACGTTGTCGCCGGGTGTGAGCGCGGCCATTTTATCGGGCCGACAGTATTTACGGATGTCAGGCCGGGTATGCCGATTCACACCACCGAGATTTTCGGGCCGGTGGTGGTTGTGCTCAAGGCTGCCACATTGGAGGAAGCCATTGCGATCATTAACGCGCATCAATACGGCAACGGCGCATCCATCTATACGCAAAACGGATATTATGCCCGTAAATTCAAATTGGAAGCGCAAGCGGGCATGATCGGCGTCAATATCGGGATACCGGCGCCGGTGGCTTTTTTGCCGTTTGGCGGGATGAAGCAATCCCAGTTTGCCGATATCAAGGCGCAGGGACGGGCGATTATTGATTTCTATACCGAGCAGAAAATCATTACCGAACGTTACTGGCCCGAAAACTGAAGCGCTTTTTTGGGAGGTGTAAAAATGAAGCTTACAGAGCGTCAAAAACTGCTTGTTAAAAAGACTTTTCTTGATTATCAGGCAAACGAATGGTTTTTTGAAAATCCGCTTGTGCTGCAAAAAGCGGAGGGGTTGTATTGCTGGGATACGGAAGGTCGGCGTTATTTCGATGCGATTGGCGGAATTTTTGTTGCCTTGCTCGGGCATCGCCATCCGCGGGTGGTTGAGGCCGTCAAGCGGCAGCTTGATAAAATGACCTTTGCGCCGCCTCTGCATGGTATTGCCGATGTAACGTTGGATTTTATCGAAAAAATCGGTTCGATTACGCCCGGCAATCTGAATTACGTCAAATCGTTTTCCGGCGGCTCGGAAGCGATTGAATCGGCTTTGAAGTTTGTGCGTCAGTATTATAAACAGAGCGGCCGGCCTTGGAAATACAAGTTTATCAGTCGCTACTTCGCTTATCACGGCAGCACATTGGCGACTCTGGCCGCGAGTGGTTCGGGATCGCGCAAGACCAAATTCGAGCCGCAGATGGCCGGCTTTTTGAAGGTTTATCCGCCCAATTATTACCGGGATCGGTTCGCGTCATGGGAGGAATGCAATCGGTTTTGCGCGCGCATGTTTGAAGACGTTATTGTCAATGAGGGGCCGGAGACGGTGGCGGCAGTGTTGGTGGAGCCGGTGGGCAATACGGGGGGTGTGATTACGCCGACGGACGAGTATTTCCGGATTATTCGTGAAATTTGCGACCGGCACGACGTTATTTTGATTTTTGATGAGACGATTACCGGCTATGCGCGCACGGGCCGGATGTTTGGCGCCCAGACTTTCGGCGTAACGCCTGATATCATTTGCGGCGGCAAGGCTTTGGCGAGCGGCGTTGTGCCGCTCGGCGCCATG
>CAZMFH010000313.1:0-2270 GCA_964565485.1 uncultured Verrucomicrobiota bacterium
TGAGTTTGCTTGAATTTAGTCCGATCGCGAAGCCGATCGGATTAAATTCAAGCAACGATATTTTGGGAGTAGAACGGAGGCGGTGATGTTTGGCAATATGCATACTCTTTGCTTACTCCCATATACAGACAGTTTTGCCAAACTTGGTATCGGCGATGAGCCGATAACGGGTTTGGGAAAACCTCCGTTTTGCTTAACTCGGTGTCTCCGTGCCTCCGTGGTGAAAAGTCTTATTCAGTGCTGAAATGAATGCTGGGGAATTGGGTTGGGGGAAAATAATATATTGCTACTCATATGTCTGAATGCTTAAATGATTGCAATAATACAATAGATGAAAGGCAAATTCGACGTGAACGAAAAACTTAAAATAGCCGTTATTGGCGCGGGCAGGTTTTCAAGCGAGAAGCATCTTCCCGCGCTTGCGCGCATAGATGGCATTGAATTGGCGGGTTTGTGCGACTTGAATGAAACGCGGCTTTCAAGTGTTGGCGAAAAATTTAATATCACTCCGTCCTGCCGATTCTCCGATTATCGGCGGATGCTGGAAACCGTGCGTCCGGATGCCGTTTACGCCATCATGCCGCCTCATCATATTTTTGATGTGGCCATGGAAGTCATGGATCGCGGCTGCGCGCTTTTTATTGAAAAGCCGCCCGGAGTATCCACTGTCCAGACCGAGAGCATGGCGCGTATGGCAACGCGCAAAAAGCTGGTTACCGCCGTTGCGTTTCAGCGTCGCTACCACCCGCTGGTTCGCGCCTGTTGGGAAAGAGTCAAGGCCAAAAACACGATTCACCGGCTGCGCGTCAGTTATCATAAAAACATTTCATCCGGCGAGGTGCATCCCTATTACCGTGGCGCAATTGATATTTTGAGATGTGACGCAATTCATGCCGTTGACGCCGCCAGATTCTATGCCGGACAAAGCGTGGTCAAGGATGTCCGGAGTGTGGTCAGAAAAATCGGGATGCCATACGAAAACTGTTTTCAGGCGTTGGTTGTTTTCGAGAATGGCGTGGTGGCGGCGATTGATGCGGATTGGTCGAGCGGCCGCAGGTTTTTTAAATTCGAATTCCACGCTCCGGGCGCTTGCGCCTATGCCGATATTGATGGGGTGGGCGCGGTTTGGGAAGATAACAAGGCGGAACCTGTTTTCGAAAGCACATATGAAGCCATTGTCGGTTCCTCAAATATTGTTGATTCGGGCGGGTTTCTGGCCGAGAACCAGACTTTCGTTGACGCAGTGCGAAGCGGGCATCCGCCGCACAACTGCTTGGAGGATGCGGCGGAGACCATGCGTTTGATTGATTCGATTTATAAGAACGCAGCAAGCATGTAGACAAGAGAAATCATAAAACGGAGGGATGATCATGCGTAAAGCAGGCGTGGCAACTATCTCTTATGGCAACAGCAAAAAAGAACTTGATCAGGGCTTGGACGCCGTACTCGGCTTGTGGGGCTTGTTGATTGAACGCGCCATGCACGATAAGCCGGATATCATTTTGTTGCCGGAACATTTTGCGTTTACGGGGATGAATTATAAGCTGAACGAGATTTGTGAGGATATTTACGGGAATCCGGGTCCGGTAACGAAATTTGTCGCCGAACAGGCGCGGCGGCATGGCGCATATATTTTTGCTTCTTATCCGCGCCAGGCTGAAAATGGCGCAGGCTTTTATAATAGCGCGATTTTGTTCGATCGGCAGGGCAAGATCGCTTGTGTTTACGACAAGGTTTTCCCGACTATCGGCGAGCTGGAGCGCGGGATTCTACCCGGCAAGGCGGCGGTGCCGTTTGACGCGGATTTCGGACGCATTGGGGCGGGGATTTGCTACGACTTCAATTTTCGCGAGTTGTTTGCCGATTATCGCGCCCAAAAAACGGAGTTATTTTGTTTTTTATCCGCCTTTCCCGCCGGATTCCAGATTCCAATTATGGCTTATGAAAACCAGATGTTTATTGCCAGCGCGATTTGTTCTCCAAAGGGCCGGATTGTCAATCCGTTAGGCCGAATTTTAATTGATGGCGGAGCGCATGCCTCCATTATATTTGCGGAAATCAACCTCGATTGCCGGGTTATTCACATAGATTATAACAACAAACAGATTCCGGCGCTTAAGGAAAAATACAAACAACAGGTGCATATAGATGTCGCGGGCGATGAAGCCGTTTATCTGGTCAGTTCTTTGCATTCGGAACTGACCGTGCAAGATATGATTCGGGAATTTGAACTGGAAACGCTTGACGATTATCTGAATCGTGCGCGATCC
>CAZMFH010000313.1:2280-2646 GCA_964565485.1 uncultured Verrucomicrobiota bacterium
ATAGATTCGCACGCTCATGGACAGCCCTCGCAGTGGAAGAAGGATCCGCAACTTTATATTGAGCAATGTCGCAAGGATGGCATTGACGGCCTGCTTTTGATCGCCAAACTGGAAGATTGCCTGGAGGGTGTCAAACGGTTTGGCGATTTTGTTATTCCCGTTCTGATTGTGAATATTGATCGCGTCGGTGTGCGGGAAATTGAGGATGGTATTCGTGCCGGATGCAAAGGCATCAAGTTTATTCAACCGCGTGCGCCGTATTCGGATGAACGTTATTGGCCGCTTTATGAGACCCTTGAAAAGCTGGGTGTTCCGGCGGTTTTTCATACCGGCTATTTGATGATGTTTGAGGAACGGGAGATGCAT
>CAZMFH010000314.1:0-2640 GCA_964565485.1 uncultured Verrucomicrobiota bacterium
GGGACGCTTTGCCTCATCATTATGGACAAATGTGGCTTTGGTGGGGCGAGACCTCCGGGCGAGCCACCGAGCATGACGCAGTCCTGATTTCGAGGCAACACATTTTTTGGCAAATTGAAGGTGGCACAGGCATTCCTGCCTGTGTCGCCTTATTGGTTGAAGATGGCGTTACGACCACAGGCAAGACAATGGCGCGGACCATAGTTTTTCGCCATATGGCAATACGTGCTTGCCCGTGTGCAAAAGCACGCCCCGCACGAATCGTGTTCCCAACTTCGCGGCCAGCATGCGCATTGTTTTAAAGTCGCCCGACCCAATCGTTTCCGAACTTTTAACTTCGATGGCAACTACATTTCCGCGCCGGTCTTCCAGTATGAAATCTATTTCTTCGCCGGTGGCGGCACGGAAATGATACAGACGCGCCGGCATATCAGACCATGAAAGTTGTTTGCTTAACTCATTGGCAGTGAAGTTTTCCAGTAACCGCCCGCGTAAAAGTCCGTCATTCTGTAGCCGCCGTGAGTCCGCGTCAGTTAAATAACAACCAAGTCCGGTGTCGCACATCATGATTTTGGGCGATTTTGTCACTCGTTTCCCAATGTTTACTGACCATGCCGGTATCCGATAAATAATGAAAATAGCCTCCAAGAGCGCCAAATAGCGTTTCAGGCTGGTATTGGGTATGCCCGTGTCGCTTGTCAGTGACGATGTGTTCAGAATACATGCCGAGTTCGCGGCCAGAATTGCCAATAATTTTGGGATGGCGGTAATGCCGTCAATTTGCGCCAGATCGCGCATATCGCGTTGCAGGATACTGCTGATATAAGATGCATACCAGGCTGCGGCACGGGTGCTGTTGCGCTTGATTGCATCAGGATATCCGCCTTTGGATATCATTTCCAAGGTGTTTTTGCCGCCATCTTTATCCGCGGAAAGCGGGGCGTCTGAAAAAATGTTGGTGATAAAGTTTTCATGATGTGCGTTCAATTCGCCCTGTGAAAACGGCCAAAGCGTATGAATTTCCATGCGCCCGGCAAGTGATTCTGCCACTTTAGGAAGTGTCAATACATTCGCTGATCCGGTAAGCAAAAACATTCCCGCGTGTCGGTTGCGATCTATACGCAACTTGACCGCCGGTAATAAGGCCGGTTTTTTTTGTATTTCATCAATTACAACGGGCAATTGCTGCCGCATGATAAATCCTTGCGGGTCTTCTGTTGCGGCGCTTAGAACCGTTGCGTCATCCATGGTAAGGTAGGCGGCCTGATTACGTCGCGCCCAATCCGAAGCCAGTGTGGTTTTGCCGGTTTGCCGCGCGCCGATCAGCATGATGGCCGGGGTGTCCGATAGAGCTATATTTATTATATCAGACAGATGTCTTTTGATCATAAATCAAACGAAATTAGATGTTGTGCCGGATTATGTATTGCAAAACAACCACTTGATGGCTAAAAAATAACCACTTGGCGGCTATTTTGCAAGATAATTCCGGTAATATTTTTAAACCCGATTTCAGCCAATGCGCGCAATGTTTCCTGGAATCGTTCGGCCAAAAGCGAACGAACGCTGTAAAGCTGGATTGCCAGATTCATTTGGCTTGAATTCATTGGCATGGTATCAGGTTTTATTCCCAAACCTTATTAATGGCATCCAATGTTTTTTGAACCAACTCCCGCCCGCCTTCCTGACCGATTGGCGTGCTGGCGGGCAGGGCGCCGTAGCTTTGGCCGGCAATGGCGCGTGCTGTCGGTAGATATGTGCCTGTTCCGGCCAGTTGCACCACAAAGGTCTGAATTGCCGGACTAATCGCCTTGATCTGCATGCCGTAATCAACATATAGTTCAAACGGATTGGTGGCAATTGCCGTCTGGCCAAGTCTGATTACATGAACTTCAAACGGCGTTGCCGGTTGTCGCTTTTGCAACTCGAAGCGGGTCGCCACGCCTTCATTCCATTTCATCAGCCGGAATTCGGCGGTTATTTTTGTATACCAGCGCGGCTCTTTTTTCTTTTCCGGATGTTCTTCCAAATCGCGGAGCATGGCCTCGTATTGCACGCGGTGTTTTTCCGCTTCCACCAAGGCATCGGCCACATCCTTTTGCGTCAGATTACGCCGCGCAAGCTCAATCGCTTCAACACGATGTCCAAAGGCTGGCGCATAATCAATTTCACGCGCCACTGCCGGCAGAACGGCGCTTACGCCATCAGCAATGCGCTGGGCAATTTCCGAGCGAAGCGCTTCCGGCGCGCCGAGATTGCTGTCCAGCTTTTCAGGCGTATTTGCGGTTAATCCTTTTAAGCGCAGCATGCGCGCTTCAGCCGGTTTGTTGATCAAAATATGCGGCGACTGATCGCCGGCCGCGCTGCATTGCGGCAAAATAAAAAGCTTTTCGCCAAACCGCTTGCGCAACTCCAAACGCGTGTCATGCCAGAAATCGGCCGAAAGCTTATAGCTGGTTTCGCTGACTTGCGAGGGACAGGCAAGATTGACGATCATGCCCGTAAGCGTTTTGTCGGGATCATAAGTGCAGAGCAGGTTCAAGGAATGGTCTTCGTAACCTTCGATATGACTGAACTCCTTGTCGCAGGTTGGCCCATACATGCGCGCGGAGCCGTTGTAATAGGAAATACGGCGATTGC
>CAZMFH010000315.1:0-2631 GCA_964565485.1 uncultured Verrucomicrobiota bacterium
CCATCGTCATAAAACGCTGTAAAACGGCGATACTTACGCAAGGTCTGCCGCAGATGACAACCCGATCAACATCATGCAATGGAATGCGGCGGCGCGAAATGGACGCATCATCCTTTTCGCGGCGCGTGATCTCAAGATGCTTGGAATCCAAATTCACATTGGCCACATCACTGGATAAAATCAAGCCCGGCATACTTCAACCTCCCGCAAGTTTTTGCGCTTATTGAGGGCAGAATAACAAGGCGGCACGCAGGAAAGGAAACAAAAAGACGTCCGCAGACGTCAGCGCAGAAGCGTAAAGGGCGGCAGACGCAGGGACGTTTTTCTCAAGCCGGGTTTCCACGTTACTCCGGCATTGGAAAAGCAACGCCGGATTTCGGATAATTCCCGTTTCATATCGTCGGCCAACGCCACACTCTTGGCCCAATCGCGGTCATGCACAGTCAAAAATTCCTGAAAATCACCGACCACCTCTTTTTGCATGAGCGAACCGTTTTGGAGTTTCGGCTGCAAATCAATCAGAAAGCGCAACGTCAACCATGCCCGCTTGCGCAAGTGAACCTGCACCCCGCTAACTGTCAAAGCGCATTCGGCATTATTCAGTTTGATTTTATACTCCACCTGCTCCTTAAGCAAACGCGAAAAACGCGCCACCAGACGATTGTATGCCCCCGGCATCATCCCTATATCCTGAAAACGATTGCGCAACGGCACAAACGGAATATCGGCCAGCATAATGCGCGCCGATGCGGCACGAACGGTTGCCTTTCCGGAAGGCAACTTAAGAACACGCGCCGGTTGAGCCGGAAAGAAAAAGCGGGGCATCAAAG
The DNA here is from genome assembly GCA_964565485.1 of uncultured Verrucomicrobiota bacterium. Lineage (GTDB taxonomy): Bacteria > Verrucomicrobiota > Kiritimatiellia > JAAZAB01 > JAAZAB01 > CAZMFH01. Next base: position 831 of record CAZMFH010000315.1, read on the forward strand.
ACGCATGATCGAAAGGCTCGGACACCAAGACGTGGGTCAGGCGATCGGTTTCCCGTCCGATAAGCGACATACAAGCAAAGAGCAAGGCGCCCATGGTTTTGCGTCCGCCGGCAATGGAAGCGACAATACGCACATCCGGATTTTCGGTAAACTGGCGCAGATTTTCCAGCAGACAATCCGCCACAGCCGCGTTGTCTTGAGGCGTAACGATATCGGCCAATTCCCGCGAGCGATTGGAATCAGGATCGCGATTGATAAAAACGCGCACGTCCTGACCGGACGCGCCAAAAGCAAGTTTCTTTTCAACAGCAAGTCCGTTTTTCGCGAGAGCAGCGCGGCAACAATCCCAAACGCATTTTCCACCAAATTCCCGCATAGGCGTCAAAAGATCGCGCACAACCGCCGCGCGTCCGGCGGAAGTAGTCAACACCACCAGCCGGTCGGGAATAACAGGCGGCGATTCATGGGCGAGCGCCCAGACAGTTTCCGTCAGCACAGCCGGCGACATCCCCACCACGGCAAAGAGGACGGTTTCGGATGATAACCGAGATGGGTTAAACACAGACATTTACCCCTTGCGATCAAGCCATACGCCAACATCGTAATGCAATCGTTCCACTCAATTCAGGGAACAACAAGCGCATTGACTTCATTTTGAGAATTTGCGATTTGATCAGATAAAGACGGAAAATGCTTGTAAAGCAAGTTTTTCAAACAGCCGCAAAATCGCGCCGACTCACACGCTTCTACCGGACGGATACCATGCACAAAGTCATTGCGCACCCAAATCACGTCACGTAGTTTTTTGTTTCTGTTGAATTCCATAGCCAATGGATCATTCGTAGCAGCCAATATGTCAATAAAAAGCAAAAGACCAGGCGTTACAGTTCCATCCGCATTGCGTCGAATGTTTTTACGAACTGAATCCGAAATTGGCAACTGCATAATGTCGTTGTAAAGAAACGGAGTTGTTTTTCCACCTAACGCCAAGCTAATTCTTATACGCAAAGCATATTCAAAAGCCTTATAATAACGCAATGCCGCCTCTTCGTTTTCCTCCCATACCCGAAGCTCGTCTGCGCCGCGCAATAAGTCCGCGAGAATGTTTTCCGTCAGAGAACCATTTTTTACGTTCTGGTCAAGTTGACGAAGCAATTTTGACAATTTTTGCGAAAAACGAGCGGCATCAGCAGCCGCTGCAGCATACTCCAGTCTATGCCAATTATAACGGCATCTGGCAACGAAAAAATCGCGTTGCGTTTCACTATCACCAGCATATCTTTCAAGCAAACGCACGGCAGCGGCAAAAGCGCCACTTTTCGACAATAAAGCCGCGGAAATCCGGTCCCTTTCTCGGAAAAAAGCCCTCGTGCTGAATTGCACAAGTCGTTCGGTGCCGGTTTTAACAACACCATCACTGCGCTCTCCCACCGTGAAAACCAAGTCGCCAATTTCTTCATCCAATGCGGCCAGTGTGGCTCCCACGCTCATCTGCTTGGTCCCGCTGGTTGGATTAACAACCAGTATCTCGCCCCTTCTGATCTGCTGTCGAGCCTCTGCAATAACTTTACGCACAGTTTCTCGGCATGAAAAAACATCATCATATCTTGGAATACAGCAAAACACTTGGCCCGGCTGCCATTCACGAAATCCTTTGGAATGTCCTTCTCGAATCAAATCCGCCATGGCGAGCGAGTTCTGGTCTGCGCTGGGAACAAGCCAATAAAGCCTCGGCGCTATTTTCTGAATAGTTTTTACAAGTCCGGCCTGCAAATCAGAATGCTTGCCGGCCGTTCCCGTG
>CAZMFH010000316.1:0-2601 GCA_964565485.1 uncultured Verrucomicrobiota bacterium
CGGTGGCTTCGTCATAGATGGTCGGATCGGCCTTGCCGTCGCCGTCATAGTCCGCCGAAATGCCGCAGGAAATGCTGCCGCGCCAGCCGGTATCAGAATTGCTGAAGGCGCTGGCTTGGCCGCCGTGAAAGGATTTGACCCAGTAAAAATAAGTTTGACCAACCTGGGCGCTTGTGTCGTTAAAGAAAAGATTGGCGCTTGTGCCAACTTGGGTTGCTGTTACCGGATTGTTGTTTGTATTGCGCCAGACCTGATATCCGGCGGCGCCGTTGACTGCTTGCCACTGAAGATGGACGTATTCGGAAAAAAGGCCGTCCGAAGCCTGCAACTGGCGCGGAACAGACAATTGGAGCATGGCGGTTAAGTGCGCCGACCAAGCCGACATTATTTCCGGCTCTGTGGCGCTGCGGGCGCGGGCGCGAATTTGATACACACCCGGAATATTCCAGGCATGGTTTGCAACTGTTGCGGAAGTCCATTCGGAAGTTGTGCCGCCGAAATCAAATTGATATTCCATCGCGCGTCCCCAAAGCGAAGTTGAGCCGCCTGATGAATATGTGTAGCTTGTGAACAGGTAACCGTTGGTGGTTCCGCTCGGTTTGACGGGGGGATTGATGTTTTGCGACCAATTTACAACCAGCGTCGGTTGATTGGTTTTGGAGAAATCTGAATTCAGTCCGGTTTTACAGCGCATGTTGTTGCCCCAGGCGCAGAGCCGGCCATCCGATTGAATCGCCAGCACATGATTGTCTCCGGAAGCTATTGCAATGACATTGGTTAAACGTGTGACTTTGACTGGAATCGTGCTGCGCGCTGCGCCTGAACCTGTGCCAAGTTGACCATCGTTGTTCCTGCCCCAAGTCCAGACTGTTCCGTCATTTTTGAGCGCCACACTGTGGTATTCGCCGGCCGCAGCGGCGCGCACATTGGTCATAAGCAGTGTCGGGATATTGACAAACTGCCCCGGCGCAAACGCTCCCAGACCCAGTTGGCCTTCATCATTCAAACCCCAAACAAACAGGCGATGGTCGCGTGTTAAAGCCATTGAATGGTACAATCCGGCCGCGACGGCGCTAACATTGGTCAAGCCGAATGCTTGCACCGGCGTATTGGTTGTTTTGGCGGTTCCATTGCCGAGTTGTCCGTATTCGTTGTGTCCCCATGTCCAGAGACGACCATTGCTTTGGATGGCCAGGGAATGCAGAGCGCCTCCGTTTATGCCTGTAATATCCGCAACTTCGGTTACCAGTACGGGAATGTGCGCAAAGGCATTAATTCCATTCGTGCCATTGCCGAGCTGGCCGTAGTAGTTATAGCCAAAAGTCCATAAATGACCGTTTTGGGTAACGGCCATCGAATGAAATCTTCCGGCGGCAATGGCGGCTATGTCGGTTATGTAAATATTATGCCACGGAAGATTGGTTGAGGTGTTGGCGCCACCATTGCCGTTTGTACCGTTGCCCAATTGGCCCCAGGAATTATAGCCCCAAGTCCAGATTTGGGCATTTCGGTCAAGCGCCAAGGCATGGCTTTTGCCTACCGCCAGAGCAATTACGCCGGATATGTTGGAAATGTTTTGAAGAACATGTTGGCTGTGATTGTTGGTGCCGTTGCCGAGTTGGCCGTATTGATTGTCGCCCCAGCTCCAGGCTGTGCCGTCATATTTAATGCCCATGGAAATGTCGCCTCCCGCGGCCAGCGCCGGCACACGGGCGCTTTGAACCGATCCTGCAAAACTAAAGGCCAGGCATAAGCATGCGATTTTGACGACCGTTTTCATTTTTCTACCTTTCTATACGGTATTGATAGCGAAACGAACCAATGGTGAAATCCTGTTTGCGTCCGCCCCAGAAGAGCGTTACGGTTACGTCGAATGAAGCGCCCTGTTTCATCTCCGGTTTAACTTTGAGGGGGAAACAAACTTCAATCGGCGTTTTGAGTGGCGGCGGATTTTCGGACGAGATGTTTGCTTTGTCGCGACCCAATCCGGTTTTGCGGCGTAGATAGGCGTTATTGGCCATGTATGGCCAGTCAAAAGAAGCGCTTCCTTCTGCGAGGATTTCGCCGGTGAAAACGAGTTTTACATCGCGCGCATCAATGCGGATCGGCACGCTTTTAAATTCCATTTCGACCCAGCATTGCGTCGGACCATCAATACCGGAAGGCGTCATGTTGCGTATGACGGCGTTGCCGGCGCCTTGCAGATAGCGGCATCCGTAATATACAGATAGAGTTAAGGCGATAAATAAGATCGCTTTGAGCAGCATTTTAAAAGCTGCCATATTAATCCGTTCTTGCCGGGATTTTTATATGGGAACAGTTATGCGCCCTGGTATTCATCATCGCCAAACGCCAGGATGGGATAAAATATGATCGGCAGTAGCAGCAGGCCGATGGCAAAGCCGCCGCCTTTGCCGAACTTGCGAGCCAAACCGATCAAGGCCATAATGCTGATAATCAGGTTGATAAGTGGAATAAACAGCAGAATCAGCCACCAGCCCGGTTTGCCGGAGATTTTCAGCATTACGTAGGCATTATAGATTGGGATGAGGGTTGCCCATCCCGGTTGCCCGGCTTTGGTGAAAAGCTTCCACATTGTAA
>CAZMFH010000317.1:0-2591 GCA_964565485.1 uncultured Verrucomicrobiota bacterium
AAGACGGGTTATACCGTTGATGTCAGTGTTCGATCTTATACAGGTGTTGGCGGCGTGGTTCTGGTGGAAGTGAGCGACAGTCCTGCGGAAGGCGAAAAGACGACACTCAAGACAGAACTGCCGATCAAACCGATGTGTGTGGAGAAAGGTAAAATCTTTGTGCCGGTCAAGACCTTTGTGCCGCGCGAGGTGAGTGTGGTGTTGAAAGATGCGGTGGGCGCGGAGTTGCGCAGGTTGACGGTCTCAAATCCGGATATTTTGAATTTGATGGGCGAGACGGTCGTCGAGCGTAATTATTACACGACGGAAGCAGAGGCGCGGTTGAGATGTCGGCTGGGCTTGCCGGTAGAGAAGATGAGGGAATATTGTTTTGCGGTTAAATTGGGTGATGGAACTGAATTGGCGCGTGTTAAAGCGCCGACCGGCGAGCTTGAATTGACCGTGCCGCTCAAGGACGTGCCGGAGGGAGAGCAGGCGTTGCGCTTGATTTTGGAGGATCAGACGGGCAAAACGATCGTTGAAGGCAAGACGATCTTGAGCAAGTTGACGCCGCGCCCGGGTTGCGAGGTCAAGATCAACCGGTTCAAGGGGATATTGGAGAAAAATGGCGTCCCGATCTTTCCGTTTGGATTGGACAAAACTGATGTATCCGTTCCGGCCTTGAAGGAAGTTGCGCAGGCCGATCACACGGTGATCCAGAACTGGACACATCATTGGCGGCATGAAGGGGTGGGATCGCTGACACAGTTGTTGGAGGTGGCGCAAACATTGAATCTGGATGTTGTTGATAATACCTATAAGCCGTTAAAAAGTTTTTTTCCGAAAGGGGTTGATCCTTTCGAGGATTTGCCCAAGGACGCGAGCCATCAGCAGGAGTTGTTGAAGGTTTTGGATCAGGCGCTGCAGTCCGGATTGCCGGAGCTGAAAAAGAGAATAGAACAGATCAAAGATTATCCGGCTTTGATTGCATATTACAATGTTGATGAGCCGAATTTGAATAACCGCGAAGCAAACATGATCGGCGCCCGGGCATTTTATAAAGTGGCGCGTGAAACGGATCCGTATCGGCCGGTCTTGACTCTGTTTGCCCGCGAAATTCCGGAAGGTGGGATGGATGTCAGCGATTTTGTCGGCTATGACGTCTATAATTATCCCGGCTGGGCTGGCGATCAACTCTATGGACGTCCGAGCTATATGAGCGATCAGGTCTTGAAACTGAAAAGACAGGCTGATAAAGCTTGCAAACCATTTGTGATGGTAATCATGGCCGAGGCGCTTGATGTTTTGCGCTGTCCGCGGATGTTGTTGCCGGGTGAACAGCGTTGTCAGGCCTATCTGGCGGTGATTCATGGCGCGAAGGGGATATTTTATTTTGTTGATTGCCATCTGCGCGCCCAATCCACGTGGGATACAATGGCTGATCTGGCGCGGGAAATGAAAGCGCTGACGCCGGCGCTTACTTCCGGCGAAGAGCATCCGGCAGTTAAATACACGCCAGTCGCGTTGGATGTCGAGCGCAGCATCTATCCGGATGTACAGGCCACGCTCTTCAAGAATCCGGGGGGCGGCTATGTTTTGCTGGCGGCCAATGCCGCCTATCATCCGGTGGATGTGAAGTTTATTGTGCCGGGGATCAAGGCATCGGCTGGTGTCAAGCGGCTTTTCGTTGAGCGGAAACTGGCGGCGGATGAAGCTGGGTTTGTTGATCAGTTAGAGCCATTAGGCACACGCGCCTATGCGATCGAGTTTGTTGATGAGGTGGTGAAACCGGTGGCGCTGGCTTTGGAGCAGCAGGCCTATCCGGAGCAAGCGCTTGTTTTGAAGTGGTTCAATCCGGCGGTTGATTTCAAGGGCAAACGCAACTGCGCGGCCAATCCTTCCTTTGAGGAAATGGCGATTGAAGGTATTCCGGATTATGTGCGTGGCGGGATTGAGCTTGTCTTGACGCCGCGCATGGGCGCTCCGAATGCTGCATTTGCGCTGGATTCGGAACATTTTGTGCATGGCAAAGTCAGTTGGCGGGAAACGATTCCGTTGCCGGCAGCCATGGGGCGGCGTGGGTTTAGCGGTGTTGCTTACATCCCTGCGATTGACAAGCCGACACCAATCGTTTTTTCGGCTTACGTCAAGGCTTCTGCCAATCTCAAACTGTGCTATATGCGGTTGGGTGGGCTGAAGTCCGAAGAATCCTATCATGATAAAGGGCGATGGAAAGACGGCAGTAATTTCAAGTTTTTTACGCCGACCACCGAATGGCAAAGGATAACATTCAAGGGTATGTTGGATCCATCGCGTTTGCAATGGCCGTTCCGCAAAGGCGATCGTCTCGGGGTTGAGTATTCGATTGGTCCGGGTAGTATGGGATTTGTTGACGTTAAGGCTGAATCGGGTAAAGTTGAGTTCTGGGTTGATGCTGTGCAAATTGAATTGGGCGAGGAAGCGACGGAATTTACAACGGAATGAAGCGTAATAAGGCTTTGCGTTTTAAGGTGTTATGTGTTATGGTTCTGACAATAACCGATCTACGCCAAACGTGCTTCCGGGCGTGGGGGAGATGGGAAAGTTAAAATTAGCAATTAACAATTAGCATT
>CAZMFH010000318.1:0-2584 GCA_964565485.1 uncultured Verrucomicrobiota bacterium
GAACATAAAGCGCGAGCGTTGGCGGAAAAAACCGGAAATTATTCAGGCTTAAAGCTGATGGGTTTGCGGAAGCTGGCGTCATGGTTCAGAATGGCTTGGCCGGGACGCCTCGCCATTTCTAAAACTGATGCGATGAGCCGTAATCAGCTTGCGCAGCAAGCCGCGCCGCTGATTTGCAATGTTGAACGGAACCGCTTCGCGGATTGAAATGCGGAGCAGTTTTTTAGGGGCGGGTCTGCCTCCGAAATGCGAATGAAAGGGGTAAGAGCGTTCCGTCATTAAGAAGCATGTTTTTTTTAAACCTTGTGTTTTTAAGAACTGCGGGATAGCGAACGGCGCTTTTGCTTTCCTCGCGCTAAACGACTATACGGGGCTGCGTCATGCTCGACGGCTCGCCCGGAGGTCTCGCCCCACCAAAGACAAATTTGTCCGCAATGTTGGGGCGAGGCGTCCCATCCGAGCCGTCTTTCCGGCCATGACGCAGCGCTGAGCGACTATAATTTTATCGGGTGGGAAGCTTGACATGCTTGGATTTCATGCTATAAGGGTAATTGTTTTTCGCACCCGTGGTGAAATTGGCATACACGCTAGGTTCAGGTCCTAGTGGCCGCAAGGTCGTGGAGGTTCGACTCCTCTCGGGTGCATTTTTTTTGTTTGGAACAATATATGCAAACGCAGAACAACAAAAAATATTTTTGGCGCCATATAGCTTTGGGATTGCTGGCGCTGGTTTTATTGGTAACGCCGATTTTGCTGGCCGGCTGCGAGATCAGCTCGGCAACGGAACGCGTCAAAATCAGTCCAGATGCAGCTGTCTTAAAAAAGGGGCAGTCGGTAACTTTGACGGCTTCAGGCGGTTATGTTTATGACTGGTCGCTTTCCGATAATACGCTGGGAATTTTGAACACGCGGCGCGGGGTGCAGGTGTTGTATACCAGCCTATATAACCCGCCGACGGATACGCCTGTTATTCAGATTGTTAAGGTTACATCTTTCTTTTCCGAGAACGACGGCACAAACACATCCGGCACAAATGCGCCGGTGGCGCACGAGGCGGAAGCTTACATCACGCATATTACCGTATCGAACACACCGTAGCGGTCTGATGATGGTGTGCTGTGCAATGCTTTGCGCAAGGTCATCATGACATCTTCCGTTCCATCCAAAGCGGCTCGCAAACAGTCCGAATTGTGCGTTGCGCTTGTGCGTGAAATGGAGTCGGCCATGAACGCGGGGCATCCTGTTGATCGTGCTTTGCGGAATTACTATCGGGCTCATGCGGAATTCGGGTCGCGTGATCGGCGTTTTTTTTCCGCGCTGGTGTTTGCCTGGTTTCGCTGGCGCGGCTGGCTTGAACAACCGGATGCGCGCAACTGCGCCCTGGCGTATTGTCTTGATGCTTTGGAGGATCATCCGGCCATCACGATTCTGAGCGGGATGGTCGGAATCAATCCGCAGCCAATTGGCCGGTTGGAACTGGAGGAAAAAGCGCGTATGCTTGGCGTCTGGCTGAACAGGCCTGCGCCGGCATTGGCAAGTCTGGTTCCGGAATGGACGCTACCGACGCTTGCTTGTCCGGTCGAAACAACAAACGCCTCGTATTTTAGCAAGTGCCTCTCCGCCTTTCAAACTCGTCCGCCGACATGGTTTAGATCGCTGTCCATTGGGACATCGTTATCATCCGAATCTGTTGATTTGCAGGTAGCGTGGGATGAGCGCTTGGTGGGCGCCGGTTATTCCTATAAATCAATTGACATGGCCGGCAAAGCTGCGCGAAGGCAACTGGCTTTGCAGGATTTGGCTTCGCAATGTGTCGGACTGGTTTGTGCGCCAAAACCAGGCCAGCACTGGTGGGATGCCTGTGCTGGGGCGGGCGGGAAAAGTTTGCATCTGGCGGCGCTCATGCAGGGGCGTGGTTCCGTTTTGGCAACGGATATTCGGCGGTCCATAAGAGAGAACATGCAAAAGCGGATAGATGGCCGGCCCCACACGGATGGCATTACAATTCGCAACTGGGACGGCGAAACCGATGTTGCGCCCGGTCAAAAATTTGACGGTGTGCTTGTTGACGCGCCCTGTTCCGGTCTTGGAACATGGGGGCGCAATCCGGATGCGCGTTGGCGCACGACAGGCGCTGACATTGAACGATATGCACAAATACAGTGCAAACTGATGCGGCAATGCGCCGACAAGGTTCGTCCGGGCGGACGGCTTGTTTATGCGGTTTGCACATTAACTGAGGCGGAAACATTGCGGGTAACCCGGAACTGGCTTGCGGAAAATACTGATTTTCGCGCCTGGCCGGTTCAACATCCGCTTACCAAAGCATCAACCTCCGGATTAATGTGGATTTTGCCATGGGACGGGCCGTGCAACGGCATGTTTATCGCTGTTTTTGAAAGACGCACCGGAGATTATTCTCTGACAACATCCTCAAGAACCTGATCAAGTCCGGTCAATTGTTCTTCACGCGCAAACCGTCGCACCACCAAATCGCGGGCTTTTGCGGCCATTCCGGCGCGCAGACTGGCATCAGAAAGCAGCAAATTTATGCAGCTCAGCATCTGATCCGGCGTATCGGCAA
>CAZMFH010000319.1:0-2575 GCA_964565485.1 uncultured Verrucomicrobiota bacterium
GACAGCGCTCAGGGTGGCGAGAACTTGTGACTGTCGAGTTAATTGCTGTTCGCAAAAAAACATAACTTTTTTTGCTTGCGTTTCAGGGGGGGGGTTAGACTATGCTCCGAAGTGATGGGATCAGTTTGGGCATTTTTATTTTAACATGATCTGTTTTTGCGCAGCAAACATACTTTTATGACACAATCGAAATTTATTTGGCGGGCAAAGCCCGCTTTGGGCTAACCTGAATAATTCATGAAATATTGCGAATTATTCACCCTTCGGGCTTCGACTACGGTCTGAATACAGATCTTTGCTCAGGGTTAACCTTGAGCAAAGATCTCTGTGCTGCGTCGAAACTTGCAAATCGTGCAATTGAAACAATTGCATGATTCGCAAGCGACTATGAATGAAAAAGAATTTTACATGAATAGGTCAGGCTAATACCGGAGTTTGGATCGAGGCTAATTCTCTCAGGCGCCCGCAGCAGGCGCGCGTCTGAATATCTACACACAAAGGAGACAAAATATGCGCGCGGGATTTTACGAAGCGGATATCACGCCTTTTATAGGCACACACTGCACTTCAGCCTATGACCACGGCATTCCAAAGGGCATCAAAACGCCATTTTCCTTTTCCGCCGGAGTGTTTGAGGCCGGTGGACGCTGTGTCGCTTTGGTTGGCGCAGATATGATCGTGCTTGGCCGGGATCTGGTTGATTACGCCATTGAGCAACTCAAGCCGCGGATGCCGCTCGACACACTCCTGGTCGGCGCATCCCATACGCATGCCAATCCTTGCAGTATGGATTGGCTGCAGATGCCGGATGAGGAAATAATGGCCATCACCGATTTGCGGCCGGAGATGCGCGCGCAAATTGCGCGCGATATCGGCCGGATTGATCCGGACTACCGGCTACTCCTGCGCAAGCGCCTGGTTGACGCGGTTTTTACCGCCTATCAGCGCGCGGAAGACGTGCGGCTGGTTTTGGGGCGCGCCAAGGTTGATAATGTGGCTTATAACCGGCGGCAGCGCATGAAGAACGGCCTGACTGTTACCCACGGGGGCAAGGGCAATCCGGATATTGTCGGCAATGCCGGGCCGGTGGATACGGAGCTGACAGCCTTGGGCGCGGTGAACGAAAAAGACGTTATGATAGGCGCAGTGGTCAATTTTGCTTGCCACGGCACGGTAACATCGGAAGGGTTCTTTTCGGCCGACTGGCCTTATTACATGCGCGAAACCGTCAAACACAACATCAATCCGCGGATGAGCGTAGTTTTTTTGAACGGCTGTTGCGGGGATGTTACGCAGATAGACAATCTCAATCCGGAGCCGGAGCCGCGCACGGAACGGCGCGCGCTGGAGCTGGGCGAGCGGGTGGGTTTTGGCGCGGTTGAGGCTTTGCGTTCGCCGCTGCCGGAAGCTTATGATGTTGTCAATTCGGTTACAGAATGCCTGCCGGTGCCCTACCGCGCCATTTCGGATGCGCGCTATCAGGAAGCGTTGGAAGCCGTCAACACGAAATATGATCTCACCAAAGACCGCTGGCTGATCGGCTATTATGCGCGCGACACGGTTCTATTGGTCAATCGGATCAGAAAAAACCCGTTGTTTGGCTGTGAGTTGAATGCGGTTCAGATCGGCAACCTGATTTTGTTCTCCACGCCGGGCGAAGTTTTTGCGCAGATGGCGCTTGATCTCAAAGCGGCTTCGTCTTTTCCGATTACGATGGTGGCCGAGCTGACCAATGGACATGCGGGTTATATTCCCACACCGGATGGATTTGGCCCGCATGGCGGCGGATATGAGCCGAAGTTTGGCGGCGGCAGCTTTCTCGCAGAAAACGCTTTTTTGAAAATACGGGATGCCCTGATTGACATGGGCAAAAAGTTTGCGCCCGAGCGCGCCGTTGTGCCGCCAACCCCTAAAGGCAAGCCCTGGATTGCTTACCGGCCGGAAGAATTATAGCCTAGCCAGGATGAACACTAAAAATCAATCAGGGAAACGCGCACTCAATCTGACGGCCTACAGGCGGCTGATCAGGTATGCTGCGCCTTATGCAACGCGTTTGATTGTCGGCGGAGTCTTTGGCGTAATTTTTGCCGGCTCTACAACCGGCATGCTGATGAAAGCGCGCGATGTACTGAGGGACGTCTTTCAAAGCGCGCCATTGCAAAGCGTCTTGCTTGTGGCTTTGGCTTTGCCGATTTTGGCGTTCGGACGCGGCATTGGCCAGTTTTTGAGTGAATATTACATGCAATGGGTTGGCAACCGAGTCGTGATGGATCTGCGTATTGCAACCTTTGCGCATCTTCAGGATCTTTCGATACGTTTTTTTTCGCGCAGCCGGACCGGCGAACTGATTTCGCGGACGATCAACGATTCGATGATGATTGAGCGCGCGGTTTCCGTTGTACTGGGCGATCTGGTCAAACAGCCCTTCAAGCTGATTGGGGCAGTTGGCTTTCTTTTCTGGCTGGGCGCCAAGCTTGATTTTGAAAAATAAGTTGTTTTCCCGATTTGCATTTTGCCCATTGCGTTATTTGGACGCCGTGTGCGCTATTATGCGCGCCATGGTCAAGAGCGCCTG
>CAZMFH010000320.1:0-2569 GCA_964565485.1 uncultured Verrucomicrobiota bacterium
GTTTGCGGGATTGTGCCACGAAAATGCCGATCTCTCCCGGCATCCTTTTTTGCGCCGGACTTTGGAGCGTTTGATTCCCGAAGTCAACAATCGCGGCCTGTTCCTTCCACATGGCGATGATAGCCCTTATGAATATCAGCGCGCGGATTGGTTTGCCACCGGCGCAAGGGTAGATGAAGATCCTGCGTTTTACTGGATGTATTTGTTTCAGAAAAACCAAGGCGCTGATTTCAAGGAAGGTTGGTTGCGCGAAGGCAGCACATGGTGGCCCGTTTCGCTTGAGCCGCGTATGCCGGAAAATTTTTTGGGAATCAATACGACGGCATGCGATGAAGATTTGCTGTCTGATTTTAAGAAATGGCGCTCCGATGATGATACGCTTCCGAAGGATTTCAAAACAGAACGTTTGTTCGGCAAAGCTTCCTTTCGGGGCGGCTTGACGGTTGATGATGACTATTTGCAGCTGGATGGGCGCGGAACGCTTGACGCAAATTCGATTGTGCGTTATCAGGTGTTTGGCAAAACGATGCTCTTCACCTGCGAAGCCTGGATTCAAACGGCGCTTTCGGACTATAACGGTCTGGCGGTCAGTGTTGATGGGAAAATGCCGAGGATGTCTCCAATAGCCGAAAAAATCGCTTCAGCCGATTTCAAATATTCCGGTTTTTTCCGTTCGCGGGTTTATAATTCGGCTGCGGTATGGAATCGCAATATCGTTTGGCTGAAAAATCGTTTTTTCATTGTTTTTGACCATGTTGACGCCCGCAAAGACGGATGTTTTACCGTTGATGCTTTTTGGCGTGTGTTAGGCCGGAAGTTGGCGGAGGGAAATGGGCTTGTCGTGGCGCAGGATGGGGGTATAACATTTTCAGTGATGCCGTTTGGGGCTGACGGACAAATTGTTGATGCCGCGCGCAATCCGCAAACAGCGCGTTTGTTTGCCCGCAACCCCCCGCCGATTCCATATCCGGCAACGAACACGGCTCAAGTGGCGCATCTGCTGATTCCCCATACGATGCGTCATTTGATGCAAGGCGAACGCATTGTTAATGGAGCATGTTTTTGGGCTGACTCGCCCGAATGTCCGGTTAATATCAGGATCTGCCGCATAACGCCGAATATTGTTCGTATTGAGATGAATGGTATTTTTTTGCTGGCGGCGTTGGGTCGGGTGGTTTTGCCGGCATTGGAGGTTGATGCGGATCTTGTCTTGCTGGGTGAGGATGGTTTTAGCGCATTAAATGCGCTAAAGATAAAATTAGGCGCAAAAACTCTGTTTGACCTGCCGCAGCCGGTGTCGCTGGAATGGACCGGCGCCATGCAGCCTGATTTTTTCAGTGACTCCGGTGTTGTTGATGAGTGGCGCGCAACCATTCGCCGCATTCTTGCGGCCTTGCCTGAAGATCAACCCCCGCAAAACGAATTTAAGCCGTCATGGAGCAGTCATTGGGATGTTGTTGCTTCGCTTGCGGGAACATCGGCGATTACCTGCGGTTGGAGCGGGGGATGCGCTGAAGATGGCGCGCAAATTATGGTTATTGGCAGGCGGGATGGGAGTGTTGAAGCGTTTTCGTCGCAACTTGATCTGTTATGGCGGTTTCAATGTGGCGATACGGCAAACAGCATTGCTGCGGGCGATGTGAATGGCAATGGCAAGATTGAGTTGTGTGTCGGCTCCGATGACGGCCAACTCTATCTGCTTGGAACGGAGGGCCGCTTGCACGGCAAGTGGGCGCCGCCATTTGATTTTGAAAAGCCGAATATGGCGTATGGCGCCTGGATGTGGCCAAAGCCGTATGTGAAAAAAGTTTGGATACATGATTATGACCGGGATGGCAAAGCTGAAATTCTTGCCGGATGCGGGCAGGGCACATGGCTTCTCGATGGCAAATTTAATCCTTTGTGGCCTTTGCCGGGCGAAGGCGGCATGAGTTTTACCGCTACTTCCGCGCTCTTTGCCGATGTTAATGGCGATGGTATTGACGATCTCTTTGCCGGCGCTTCCGATATGTGGTATGAGGATATTGTGCCGCTTTACGATCTTAAAAACCAGCAGCGGCTCGGCTCTTTTGGATATGGATATAATGGCCAGACAAAAGCCTTGGCTTTGCTTGAAGAATCGGGGCGCGACCCCACGCTGATTATCGGCACGATGAATCGCGGTGTCTTTGGCCGATCCAATTTTTCCGACAAGCGAAGCGGTTGGCAATTTGCGGTTGGAGATTCGCTGGATATGGCTTGTGTTTTGCATTGCAAGCCTGAACCGGTTTGCGTTGTGGGCGGCGGGTTTTCGCGTTGGCTAAATGCCTTGAATTCCACAGGCCAGCAGATATGGCGGCTCTATTTGCCGGCGCCGCCAAACGCTTGGCTTGTGGTTGAAGATGAACTGCTTGTCGGATGCCTGGGTGGCGCTTTGTTGAAAATCAATGCGCAGGGAATGGTTGTTTCTTCGACGCATTTGCAGGCAACTCCGACTGTTTTGATTGAAGGCGCGGGGAATGCTGTTTTGGTCGGAGATGCGAAAGGCGCGCTTGTGCTGCTGAGATAGAAGCTGAATTTTATTTTATGT
>CAZMFH010000321.1:0-2179 GCA_964565485.1 uncultured Verrucomicrobiota bacterium
ACCCGTATTTCCCTATTTATCCGAAGATTATGCCGAGGGCTAATGTTGTCACGAATTATGGTTATGGGCGTCCATACGGATTTAAGAATCCTGATATTAACAACATTGTCGTCAATGACCGCTATGTTTTTACGCGGGTTGTTTATCCTTCCGCCATGTGTGGTTTTGTTTATAAAATATACACATCCAAAGAAACATTAGCGAATGTGGGGCTGTATAGATACAATGACAATATGCAGCAGGTGAGTCCGAGTGGCGGCGGTAATGATTTCAGGCACATTCTCCTCTCGCCCTGGAATTATGAAACGCTGACTTTGCCGCTCAATACGCCGGATTGGTGGCATAATCGGAATGAAAATATTTCTTATACGGGAGGACAACCGGGGCATACCGGCATCAAGTATGATTTGCAAAGCCGAGTTTCGGGCAATGGTATCTGCATGATCATGGAGCTTGATTATGATTTGCAATATTTCGGCAAACTGCCCGGCCATTTTGGCGTGAATCCTTGGTTTTTCGCGCTCGGATATCCGTTTGCGGTCAGCAATCAGACTGCGCGGCCGCTCAACGCACACGCCTATATGACAATTGACGGTTACGGCACATACGTGAGCTGCCAACGGTGGGATTCCGGCAATCAAAGCGCTTACAAGACCTATCAGGATAACTCCCAGTATTATACGTTTGGTGGTGGAGGGATCATGTGGTTTAGGCATGGCGCCGCCGCCAAATGGTTGGAGCCATCCCGGCGCAACAAACATTCGGCCGGATCGGAGCGCCGCAGTGGTTGGGATAGTCGCATGTTTCCCGCTTATGTGTTGGCCGAATACACGGTGCCGTCCAGGCGGAACGAATCGCTAATGTTGTATATTGGCGGCGAAATGACCCTCCATCAGGACTGTCATCGGAAATGGGGCATACGTGATCCCTTTCCGAAGATCTGGTCGGCCAAGTGTAACGCCTGGGGTTGGGTGTCGTTCAATCCCAAGCAAGTTAAAATTGATTTCCGTTGATCAAACATGTGCGACGCTTGCCGGCGCGCTTGCGTTTCGATATTTGATCGGCAAGAGAATTGAAGCGCTTTCGGCGATAGGGACGCTTGTCAACTCAACCCGGCATAGCTTGTGTCCAAGGTTGCCATAAACACAGATGGTTTGCTGATGGGCATGATTTTAGGCTTGTCTTGCAGGCATTGTTCAGGGTAGCTTGCTGCCGGCGACTATTTAGCTGGAGCGAGATGATTATGCAAACATTTATGGAACGCCTGGAAATGGCGCGCGGGCGTTTGGATGCTGCCTGCCGCCGTGCCGGACGCGCTTCGGATGCAGCGCGAATCATTGCGGTTTCCAAGACGCATGGCCCGGAAGCCGTGTGTGAAGCGGTGGAATGCGGGCAGACTGTTTTTGGTGAAAACCGCGTGCAGGAGGCGGCCCAAAAGATGCCGCTGTCGCCGGCAGCTTTGTCCTGGCATATGATCGGGCATTTGCAGGGCAACAAGGTCAAATTGGCCGTTGGTTTGTTTGATGCAATTCATTCCGTGGATTCGTTGAAGCTGCTGGTTGCCATTAATGATGCCGCGCAGGCGGCCGGACGGGTGATGCCGGTTTTTTTGGAGGTCAATGTTTCTGGTGAAAGCAGCAAATTTGGGCTGGCGCCCGCATCTGTTCCGGAAGTTTTGCGTTCTGCCAACGCCTTGGCACGGGTTGAAGTGCGTGGATTGATGACTATTCCGCCGGTCGGCGAAGATCCTGAGCATGCGCGTCCGTTTTTTCGCCGGTTGCGTGAATTGCGCGATGGCTGGCGGGAGCAAACAGGGTTTGAGCTGGCAGAGTTGTCTATGGGGATGTCGCACGATTTCGAGGTGGCGGTTGAAGAAGGCGCGACCTGGGTCAGGTTGGGCACGATTTTATTTGGGAAACGCGGCACATGACGGCGATTTTTGGCGCAAACTCGAAACTGGCTTTTGTCGGCGGCGGAAATATGGCCGAGGCGCTGTTGCGCGGCATCATTCGATCGGAGTTGTTTCCGGCGTCTTGCATCAGTGTCGGCGATACTGACCAACAACGTCGCGCCCATATCCGGGCGACGTTTGGGGTGGAAACATTTGCCGACAATGCTGACGCTGTTTGTGGTGCCGCCATTGTGGTTCTGGCGGTCAAGCCGCAGGTCATGGGGGAGG
>CAZMFH010000321.1:2189-2568 GCA_964565485.1 uncultured Verrucomicrobiota bacterium
CGACCATCGTCAGACCGCGGCCTTCGAACGACGCCGGCGAACCTTTGATCGTCAGTATTGCGGCCGGCATTAAGACGCGCTGGATAGAGGAGCGTCTGGGCGGCGTTTTGCGCGTTATCCGTGTTATGCCGAATATGCCGGCCCTGGCGGGAGTGGCTGCTTCGGTTTATTGTTGCGGGCGCAGCGCCAAACAGACTGATGCGCGGCTGGTCGAGGCGCTTTTAAAGTCGGTCGGTGTGGCTGTGTGTCTTGATGAGTCGCATATGGATGCGGTAACCGCCTTGAGCGGCAGCGGGCCAGCCTATGTTTTGTATTTGATTGAAAGCATGGTTGAAGCTGCGCTATCGATGGGGTTGGACGGCAAAACGGCGCTAACACT
>CAZMFH010000322.1:0-2556 GCA_964565485.1 uncultured Verrucomicrobiota bacterium
ATCACTGGTTTTCCTGCGGTGGATGATCTTTATCCTCTCGTTGTTGATAACCAGCAGTTTTTGGTGCATAAATACACCCGCGTGGGCGAGCACACTTTTGTCCCGCATGCGGGAGTAACAGAAGTGGAGTATCTGATTGTGGGGGGCGGTGGTTCAGGCGGCATGTGCATCTCTATGTCGGGTGGCGGCGGCGGCGCGGGTGGTATGCTGACCGGCACAGTGACGGTTGCTAATATTTCGCACTCCATTGTGGTGGGCGCGGGTATGGCATCCTTCCGCGCGTTTGTGGCGGCAGTAATAGATTTGTTTTATTTGAATGCCGTTTTGTGCGAGATGTTCGATGACGGCTGTGTTGGCTTGTTCAACTTCCTCGCATGTCAGACGGCCTTCTGCGATGCCCGGCTGATGGGTAACGATAAAAAAAACAAAATCACTCTGCAAGAGCTTCAAGGCGGGAATTGTTTCGGGAAAAAAAACGATTTCGGATGGATGACGCAGATTGCCGCGATCCTCAATCAATGTGCCGTCTCGATCCAGAAATATGGCTTGGCGCATGGCAATTCCAAAGCAATGTTCAGTTGTTGTTTCCCAGATAGTGGGTCCAGTGCTCAATTTGCGGGGCGATCCGAAGCAGGCCTGTTTCCTGCCCTAATTCAATAAGCATAAAAACGGCAAACACGAGCAGCAAGAGGAATCCCGCCGTCCGTTTGATCCATGATCGGGCTTTACGGATGACGATCACACAGGGCAGGATGCCAAACAAAAGCGCTACGCCTAACCCGCCGATGATATTGAGCGTGGTGAGGAAAATGTTCGGGTAAACAAGAGCAATTACAAAAGGGGGAACAAATGCTATGGCGAGGTCAACAATGTGGTTTTTCCATCCGAGGTGATTGTGGGTTAGATCGGTCGTGAAAGCCAGCAGGGCCGATCCGAATCCCAGATATGAAGTGGCAATGGCCAAAATGGAAAAGAGGAGCGCATTGGTCATGAAGAAGCTGGAGGAAATTTCCCGCGCCATTGGCGCTGTCGCCGGCTGATTCATGGTATAGGCCTCAAGGATGCTGCCTTCGCCGGTCAGAGGAAGGACGCCGATTCCCGTTCTGATCCAGGCGACATTCATGACAACGCTTATGCTGATTCCCAGGACGATGGCTGTCATGATTGCCCATCGGTTCCACTTTAGTCCGGCTGTGCATTGCGGAATGACATTGTGGAAATAAAAGGCCGCAAGAATGATCGGGATTGTTTGTGGCGCAAATTTCCAGTCGGTATATCGCAAATTCTCTGCCGCAACATGCTGGCTGCCCATCCAGATCAGAATCGCAAACGCGCCAAACATCAATACCACAAGAGCGGAGCTGTATTTGGATACAAGTTGAATTCCTTTGATCGTCATGAGGGTGATGAACAGGAAGAATAAAATCAGAATAACCGGTTTCGGAACCGGAATGTTAATCAGGCTGGCGATGATTGTTGTGGCGCCTGTGAGATATGCCACGAGAAAACCATAGAGAATGACAAGATTGGCGGCAACCGCAATCCATTTGCCGGTTTGACCAAGATGCCGACCGTAAATTGAGGGTAGATCGAATTTTTCCGTTCGTTCCGCGATGGATTCTTCGGCAATAATGAATGCCGACATGAGCATGGCGCCGCCCGCAAGCAGAATCATTGTAATCGAAGGGAAGAATCCGGCCAACCCTGTATTGATTGGCAGCGCGAGAATCCCCGCGCCAACCAGTCCGCCCGTAATCAGAAAGGTTATTTTAAGTAACATAATGATTTTAGACATGCGCCCTCATTGACCCGATGCGGATCCGGCTATTCGTGTGGTTGGATGATAAATTTATTGATGAATCCCTTCTTGATCCAATCACTCTATAACAACGATGCCGGCCAGGAGGCCGAATGGTATTTCTTCCGGCTTGGCGTTGCTGCCGATAGGATACATTTCCCATCCTGCGCGCGCCGCCATCTTGTAGACATCCAGTCCGACGGCTTCCATGGACGGTCGTGAGCGGAGGGAAAACCGGCACTTTTCGCCCTGCAATGCGGCGCAGTTTGGTTCCAGTCCGCAGTATGTGTGGCGGCATGATCCGGCGCCAAGCCCGAATGCCAAGTAATGGCCGTCATAAAATGCCATGGCCTCAATGTCTGTAACGATTTTGAAAACATCCTGGTATGCGCGGACACGTTCCTTGATTGTGGTTTTATCCCGGACAATTACGCTGGACGGAACCTGTTTCACAAAAAATATGGCTTGAGTGTATTTTTTCAGCAAAACTCGCATTTCGTCCGGTTTTAATGTATGCGGCGGACAGTTAGCGCCCGTTCCGTAACCGAAACAGCGCGGCACTTGGCATTTAAGCGTTACGCGTTCATCCACCATAATTTCTTCGGTTCGCAGTATTTTGGCTTTGGTTGCGCCCAATTCGAGCGCTTTGTTATAATAGGCTTGCAGATCGTCGGCTAATCGGGATTGATTCTGTTCGGAATTAATTGCACTGATTTTATGTTGCATGGCCGTATTCCTTGCTGACTTGTTTGTTTGTG
>CAZMFH010000323.1:0-2552 GCA_964565485.1 uncultured Verrucomicrobiota bacterium
ATTACGGTTTTGCCGGCAATTTTGTTGACTTGTTTAACATCTATTATTGCTTTCAGTGTCATCCCATGGAAAATTGGAACGATGGAACGATGGAATAATGGGAATAGGGGTGCGGCGCAAAATTAGGCGAGTAAAAAACCGGAACTGCGTTTAACAAAAAAAGCGCAACGATATTTTGTAACTCTTTGATTTTCAACATTCCATTATTCCAATAATCCAGCATTCCCCTCCCTATGGGATGATAGTGTAAAATCTTTATTAATAAAATTTTGATTATAAGAAAGGCCGGAAAATGGCGGTTTCAAATTCTGCGGTTGGTTTTGAATGCCCGGTGTGTATGATGCCGGTTGACGAATGGCTGCCTTTTGTCCGCTGTGTCGGACACAACCAGTTTCGCAAGGAACCGGGCGGACGGCTTTGCCCGCATTGCAATTCTTTCGAACGCACGCGCCATTTTGTCTTGTTCCTCGAAATGCGGAAAATCCTGCAATCCAATCCGCGTTTCTTGCATATCGCGCCGGAAAAGGGTTTGCAAAAACGTCTGCGCGCCGCGCTGGGTCAGCGGTATCTAACAACAGATATCCAAATGGCGGATGTTGATGTCCGGGCTGATTTGACCAAACTGCCTTTTCAGGATCAAGCGTTTGATTTTATCTATTGCAGCAACGTCCTCGAACATATCCCCGATGACCGACAGGCCATGCGCGAGCTTCTCCGGGTTTTGGCGCCGGGTGGTCTCGCGTTTCTACAGGTGCCAATCAAAGGCTCCGTTACGCTGGAGGATTTGAGCGTTACCGATCCGGCGCGCCGAACCGAGCTTTTCGGGCAGGCTGATCACCTGCGCCTATACGGAAGCGATATCCGGCAACGGCTTGAACCGGTCGGTTTTGTTGTGGAAGAAGGGATCATGCCGGATTTGCTTGGCATTTCTCCGGAACAGCAAACGCGTTTCAATTGCGCCAAACAGGAGATGGTGCATTTGTGCCGCCGGTGACCTGAAAAAAATCATTCCACCGTTGGAGGGCGCGGTTCCACCCGCGCCGGAAAAGAGAAAGAAGCCGGGGTGTAACCCGGCCCTCCAAGGGCATTGGGAATTGCCGCCGCCTTTTGTAAGCGAAATTCGGACTGCTCTGCAAGATGACAGGCCAATCGCAAAATCTGGGGCAAAATAAGCTTGACCTGAAAAAACTCATGAGTAAATTAGGTTTTGACTGAAAACACTAACACCAAGGGATACGCCAATGGAGCTGCGTTATCTGCAAAAAAGCGTCGAGGACGATCTGGCCGACAAGATGGTGTTTGTCGGCGGGCCGCGGCAGGTCGGCAAGACTACGTTTGCTTTGTCTATATTGGGAAAAGGCAATGAATCAACGCGCGGTTATCTTAATTGGGATGATCTGCAAGACCGGGAAATGATTCTGGCGGGACGATTGCCGGGCGGATTGCGGCGGATTGTCTTTGACGAAATACATAAATTTGCGCGCTGGCGCGGATTGGTCAAGGGATTGTACGACAAAAACAAATCGGCTGTCTCTTTTATTGTAACCGGTTCGGCACGCTTGGATTATTACCGCAGAGGCGGCGATTCGTTGCAAGGGCGCTACCACTATTACCGTCTGCATCCTTTCTCGCTTTGTGAATGCGCTTCTTTCGCAGACCGGATGGCGGAGCAAAATTTGCTTCGTTTCGGCGGATTCCCTGAACCATTGTTGCGGGGGGAGGATCGTTTTCATCGCCGCTGGTTACGCGAGGTATCGGCGCGCGTGATTCATGAGGACATCCGCGATCTTGAAAATGTCCGCGAAGTTTCCATGCTTGAATTGTTATTGCATCATCTCCCAGCTTGTGTCGGCTCGCCCCTGTCGGTTGCCAGCCTGAGCAAATTATTGCAGACAGCGCATGACAGCATCGAACGCTGGCTGGCAATATTTGAGCGCCTTTATGTCTGTTATCGCATTCCTCCGTTTGGCGGAACTAAAATCAGAGCCGTCCGTAAAGAAAAAAAACTGTATTTTTGGGATTGGTCGCGGGTTTCCGAAGGAGGGGGACGTTTCGAAAACATGGTCGCCAGCCATCTTCTTAAATATTGTCATTGGCTTGAAGATACACAGGGATATGCGATGGAGTTGCGCTATTTGCGGGATACCGATCAACGCGAAATTGACTTTGTCGTGATGCGGGAAGGCCAGCCTGAATTCGCGGTTGAGTGCAAGACGGGCGACCGCCAGGCTGCGCCTGCCTGCCGATATTTCCGTGAACGCACAAATATCCCGCGCTTTTATCAAGTACACCTCCATGAGCGTGATTTTGGCAACGCCGAGTCAAATACACGCGTGCTGCCGTTCCGTAATTTTTGCAGGGAAATCGCCTTGCCTTGACTGGTTTTACGCCGGAGGAATGACCGCAAGCCCCAGGTTTTAACCCGGATTTTTCAAAATCTGTGCCAAATGGGAAATGGTGTATTTTGCGCCCACGCCGGAAGGCATTTGATCACACCGTTGGAGGGCGCGGTTCCACCCGCGCCGGAAAAGAGAAAGAAAGTTAAAATTAGC
>CAZMFH010000324.1:0-2546 GCA_964565485.1 uncultured Verrucomicrobiota bacterium
ATGCCCCAGGCCACAAAGCAGGCAACTAGGGCGCTGACGGTGCCGATCTTAAGCCATTGCCAGAACCGGATGCGGACATGGCTTTGTTTCTCCAGCAGGCCGAGTGCGACAATATTGGCTGTGCTGCCGATCATCGTGATGTTGCCGCCGAAACAAGCGCCAAATAGCAGCGCCCACCATAAAGGCATGGCGAAGACTGTTTCCGAAAGGCTGCGGATGACGGGCGCAAAGGCGGCCACAAAAACCACGTTGTCCACAAAAGCCGAGCCGATGGCCGTGGTTGCCATAATGACCAAAATCAAATTGGCCGGGTCGTGGCCGTAGTGTTCTGTGAAAGTCCTGGCCATGCGCGCGGTGAGCCCGACATGCTCAAGCGTGCCGGCAACGGCAAAGAGCAGCATAAAAAACAAAAGTGTCCACCAGTCAATTTCGCGTTCGACATAGTGCCGCGCGCGGGCCGGGCGGGCAATCATCGTAATGCCGGCGCAAATCAGGGGGGCAATCAGCAGGACGCTGTTTTTTTCCAGACTCAATAATCCTTCAATCTGGTGGTGGAGCGCAATCAGCGCAAAGGTGCCGATCAGGAGAATGAGGCTGCGCTTATAGGGCACTTCGAGGCGCGGCGCCAGGCTCAGATTGCGTTCCATGCGTTCCGCCAGGCGTTGGTTGAATTCGCGCAATTCTGCGCGGTGCCAGAGCAATGTAACCGCCACTGTTGCGGCCAGCGCCACGAGCATGATCGGGAACGCCCAAACCATAAAATCCTGGAAAGTCAGGCCGGCTTGTGTGCCGATGTAAATGCCCACCGGATTGCCCATCATTGTGCCGGCGCTGCCGACATTCGTGCAGAGAACGCATATGATCAAATAGGGCGCGGAGTTGAGCTTCAGCCGGTTGCAGACCTGGAAAATCAGCGCGCTGATGAAAATTATGGAAGTAACTTCATCCACAAGGCAGGCCAGCAGCGCGCTGGCGACAGCGGTGACGGCGATAAAACGGTGGCCGGTCATACCGGGCATGGTGATGATTGCCTGAACCACCCAGGTGAAAAAACCAAGGTCCCGCAGGGCGCCGACCACGATCATCATGCCGGCGAGAAAGAGAATAACCGGCAACGAAGCGGATTCCACGAAGACCGGGATGTTGAATGACCTGGTCAGAATCAGCACGGAAACCCCGAGAAAAGCAATAGACAGCCGCAAGTGCCAGAAGAGCAGTGTGCCGAGGATTGTTGCCAGAAAGACGCTGCCGGCAATACACTGATGCAGTTCTAACCCGACCAGACGTCCCAACCATCCAATCCCGCCGCTGATCGCAATCAGCAGGATCAGCCGGCGCGCGAGCGCCAGTGGTTCCAGCTTGACTTGTCCTTCTTCGTTATGCATTTTTTAATACCTTATTTGCCGCGCACAAGTTTCACCTGGGTCTTGGCGACAAGGGTTCAGGCCCAGAAAAGCTTGGCGATAAATCCCGGGAGCGACACGGTGCCCACCAGCTTCCGGCCCTCGATAACAAGGATTTGGCGGATTTCATTGGTCAGGAAAAGACGCGCCAGCTGAATGGCCGGCACATCGGGCGGAACGGAAATGTAGTCTTCGCGCATGAAATCGGCCAGCCGTGTTTCATGATCTTTCCGCAGCAGATCGGCGAATGGTTCAAAATGCAGGATTGGCGTAAGATCTTCGACCCAGCGTACATGTTCCGGCAGGCTCAGGCGCAGAATGTCTTCAAGCGAGACAATACCGCGCGCATCGCCTTGTTCATCCACGACAGGGATATCCATTACGCGCCGCACGGCAAAAATTTCGAGGGCGCGCGCGAGGTGATCGCTTTCCAGCAGCGTAATCGGCTGCGCATTCATCACATGCGAGGCGCTCAGGAATGGTGGCAGATGTGAGCCGCCTCCGATCAGCAGGCCGCAAAGTTCGGCCGGCGTGGAACATCCGACCAAAAGGCGGATATCCTTGATGGCTGCCAGGGTCCGGCTCAAGCCGGCCAAAAACTGGAGATAGGCGCCCGGTTCCGCAAGCGGAGTAAGAATCAGGAAGATGATGTGAACGATCCCATTGCCGGAGGCATGAAAATCAACGCCTTTTACGGAAAGGCCGATGGCCAGCTTCAGCTTGTTTAAATTGTTCATGCGCGCGTGGGGGATGGCTACGCCGGGCTGAATAATGGTGGAGCCGGCGTTTTCGCGGATCAGAATTTCGGCCATTGACCGGTCGCGATCGAGCCCGCCCTCGTTGCGATGCAGGCGGTCAAGCAGTTCTGTGAGCGCTTCGTCTCTTGTTTGCGCCTCAAGATTACAAATGATGTTTTGCTCATTGAGGAAGTCGGCAAGGCATAGTGTTGGTCGGCTCATTTTTTCTTGTTTTCGATTTGGCTATGGTTAATTGCCTTTTATTCTACGTTCGGGACGGCAATCAGGCAAGCGGATATTGATTTTACTTGTGCCTTGCGCCGAACCTTGCAACAATTGCCGGCAGAACGGGGCCTGGTTCATTTCCGGGTAACACTTTTCTGATAAAATCGTCCAGTATTCCCCG
>CAZMFH010000325.1:0-2543 GCA_964565485.1 uncultured Verrucomicrobiota bacterium
TATCGCTGCCAAACAACACACGCTTGGCTCCAACCGTTTCCAAGAGCTGCCGGAAAACAAGCGCGTTGGCGTTGGCGGAAATATCAAACAGCATCCGCTTCGTTTTGGCAAGAACTTTAAAAGCATCGCCGAGATCTTCCGGACAATAGGCGCGTCCGACATGCGCAACAATCAAATGTAATTTTGGGTAGCGCTCCTCGATTTCGAGCATTTGCGCCAAATTAACCGGATCCCTAAGCCGGGCGTTGCGCGGAATGTGCAGCATCACAATCTGGCCCAGCCGATCAAGCATTTCCAATTGGTGCTGCGGAAAAAAATCAAAAATCCGGACTTCCGCCGCCGGCAAATACTTTGGCGCCAAACTCAAATAGCCTTTGACTCCCACAAATCTGCCAGCGCGTATTTTTTGCGCCAATTCCTGGCCGGACCAGCCCGGATGCGAAAACAAAAGACTTGGCAGCCGATATTTTCCGGCCGCGCGCATGACATAGTTATTGACACGCTCAAGCGCGCGCGCATCCGCAACCGGCGACCCAAAAACGAGCGGCACAACTTTTTTGCCGGGGAAAAGCAGACGATAAGTTTCCAGCAAATGTTCAACCGGATTTTGATCCGTTACCCGCGATGGCCAGGAAACCATAACAGGCTTGCCGGATCGCGCGCGTATCCGCGCCTTAAGCTGCCGGAGCCATTTCTGATAGATATGCGTATGAATATCAACCAACTCAGCCGGCAACCAACCCGCAATATGCTTTTCATAAAACCGCCGATCAACATCCTTGACTGCAAATAATGTTTTCATGACTTCCCCCCTGTATCATCCATTTTAGGCCGCTATTTCCGGTTAACCAAGATAATCATATGTTTCATTACAAAACTGTTTCCGCATGAGCTCCGGATAACTGTCCGGCGGAATAAGCGGCGGATTTTGCGCAATAATCCGGCGCGCCAATTCCGCCTGGCTGCTCAACAAATCAATCGCGCACATTGCCATAACCTTGGCCGAACCGAGATACGCCAGCTCCGGATCAACAATCCTGAATTCCACGCTATGCGCACTGCCTTCCGCCCCGCCCAAGCTGGGATGTGAAGCCGGCATAATCTGGGTTACATCGCCCATATCGGTGGAAGAAGCCAGGTGGCCATGATGCTTGACCGCGTCATCGCCAACCAATTTGGCCGCATTTTGGCGAAACACCTCGCCCATGTCCGGGCAATCACTCAGCGGCAAATAACCGGGCAATGACTCAATCACCACCTTGCCGCCAACCGCCAATGCGCCGGCATGATAGCAACGCTTGACTTTTACAACCGCTTCCTCAATGGCTTGAACGGTTTTGGCGCGCGCCATTGTTTCAAGCAATACCTCCGCCGGCACGGTATTCACGGAATCGCCGCCCTTTTTGATAATGGAATGAATGCGCGCATGTTCCGGCAAAGTCTCTCTTTGTGAATTGAAAGCCTGCAAAGCAAGCATGGCCGCATTCAAAGCATTGACCCCCTTGTGCGGCGATGCGCCCGCATGCGCGGCGCGCCCCAGAAAACTCACATATTGCGCCACAAAACCGTTCATGGAAGAACGTGTCTGCGCCACACGCCCCGCTGTGGCGTGAATCATCATCGCCATATCCACATCGCGAAAATGGCCCAGGCGAATCAACTCCTGTTTGCCGCCCAAAAAACCAATCTTCTTTTCACGCACCAACTGACGCCGGAATTCTATCTCCAGATATTCCTCCGCCGGCACGGCCATAAAAACGATCTTGCCCGCCAATTGCTTCAAAATTTCGGGCTGATTCAATGCTGCCGCCGCGCCAAGCAACCCCGCCAATTGCGCATTGTGTCCGCAGGCATGCACCGCCCCGGTAACAGGATCGGCAGCCGGATGATCCGGCAAAATGATGGCATCCAGTTCGCCCAGCAAAGCCAAGGTCGGCCCGGACTGCGCGCCGCAAAGCTCAGTTCGCACGCCGGTCAACGCCAAACCTCCCTGACATGCAAAACCAAAAGTTTTGAATAATTCGACAACTTTTTTGGCAGTCTTATATTCCTTAAAACCCGTTTCCGGATTGGCCCAAACCTGTTCACCCAATCCGATAATCGCATCACGCTGCCGGTCAATCATCGCGCAAGCAGTGTTTTTCAAGTTTTCAATAAGCTTGTTTTCCGCCAAAGCATTCATTTTCCTGCATTCCTTGTCTTATATTTCCTTGCGACAAAATCGAAACGAATTAGCTAATTTCAAAACTCACGTTTTGAAAGAATTCAGAATGAATTCAAACTTTTTATGATAAGGCCTAAATTTTGCATTGATAATTGCTAACTTCAACTTTCTTGCTCTTCCGGTCTTTCTTCTCATGTTCGCAACTCAGAAAACGTCCGCCCTCCTCGCCGGTCAGCGTTCCATTCTCAATTGTCAACTTGCCGTTTACCAGCACATACTCAATGCCGACCGGCGGCTGATTCGTATTTTCAAAGTTGGCCCGATCAATCACTGTTCCCGGATCAAAGACGACAACATCCGCATAAAATCCTTCTTTAAG
>CAZMFH010000326.1:0-2541 GCA_964565485.1 uncultured Verrucomicrobiota bacterium
CCGGCATAGCCGGAACCATAAAGGATTCCGGCTGTGCCGGGTAATCCCGAAGATCCACGCCGTTAACGGCGCGGCTACACAAGCACGTTTAGCGTCAGAATCAGAATCGCTCCACGCTCGGACGTTCTTCCCTGCGCTCCTTACGCAGAATTTTATTGGTAACGTTCCAATACCGGCCTGATTCCTTGTCCGCCAAATATGCCTTGGTATTGCTTGCCGCTCCAACAATAAATTGACCACATGCCGGTATTGGTGTCATAAAGCGCTATGTCAGTGCGTCCATCGCCGTCATAATCACCCGGCACAGGGATGAGGCTTGATCCGCCAAGTTGGCCTTCAACGTATTGTCCTTTCCATGTTGCCAGGCGCCATTGGCCGGTAGCACGTTTATAGAGCATAATATCAGAACGTCCGTCGCCGTCATAATCGCCCGGCACAGGCATCCATTCCGATCCGCCAAGAGTGAAGGCAAAGTTTTCCCAGACTTGCCTGTAACGGTGGAAGCAATTGATGAGCCATTTTCCGGTTGCAGGTTCATATAGTGCGAAATCGGCGGCGCCGTCGTTGTTATAATCGCCCGGCACGGGAATCATTGTTGCTCCGCCCATGGGGAAGGAAATTGTTTGGCCTGTCCAGAGATTATAAATATGCCACATTCCGGCGTTGGGTTGGTAAACCGCCAGATCGGCTTTGCCGTCGCCGGTATAGTCGGCGGGGACTGGGATCATGGCGCTGTTGCCAAAGACCAAGCTGCCTGATTGTCCGCTCCATACGTCAAAGATATGCCACGTTCCATTGGCTGGATTGTAACTCGCTATATCAGAGCGGCCGTCGCCGGTAAAATCAGCGGATAGCGGAATGGCATTGGCCGCGCCAAAAGTCATGTTTCCGCCAATGCCAGAGATTGTTTGGATGAACCAAGTGGCGCTTGATGCCTGGAAAAGACTGATATCGGTGCGGCCGTCGCCGTCAAAATCGCCAACGCTCGGCCAAGGGTTGAAGCAGGCCGGGCGATAGACAGGGAAGCTTGCCGGATTAAGCGGATCGGTGCCATAACGCATGATTTCCGCGCCATCAGAATAACCGTCGCCATCGGTATCCCAGCTCATGGGGCAGAGTGGGCGATTGATGTCAGCCTTGCTGGCCGCCGTAAATCCGAACCGGTGTCCGCGATAATTAAGCTCAAAGAGATCGCTTAATCCGTCGCCATCGGTGTCCCAGTTGGCTGGGTTGATGTTGACGCCATCGCGTTCGTATTCCTCAAGATTGCGGATGCCATCACCGTCAAAATCCATTTCGCCGGTTTGATCAAGACTGCCGAAATAGCACATTTCCCAGGCATCCGGCATTTTATCGTTATCGGCATCGCGGTCGCGAACGATAACCCGCGCATTACTAACAAAGAATGCGCCATTCAGATTGATTTCGCCCGGCTGATAATCGTTAAACGGGTCGCGGAAGAATCCGGATGATTTCCAGCCTTCCATCCTGCGGCTGCTTGCGCCGCCTGCCGGCGCAGTGTCAATATAGGCGCGGATATAATAAGTGCCCTGTTGCAAGCCTCGCATGGTGTATGAGCATTTCAAGCCTTCGGCTGTGTGGGTTGGGGTCAAGCGCATGCGTGCGACAGGCGCTCCGCCAAATCCCCGGTTATTAAAAGCTTCGATGGTGATATTGGTTGCCGGCACTTTTCCGAAATAATAGATGCTGCCGGAAATCCAGCGTGAGTTGGTGGAGGAGAGATCAATCTGGAATGTTTGTTCCTGCGACCATGCGCTGGAGCCTGCGGGTGTCCATCCGGCCACGCGCCAGAAATAGGTTCCGTTGCCGAGTTCGCCGGCATAATCTTCCATCCAGTGATAAGAAACGCCTTGCTGATCCTGCCAGGGGGTGGGGATGCGTTTGTCAATGATCAGGCTTAAGTTGCCGTTGGCAAGCCGCCGCGCGATTTGCAAATGCGCCATGGCTGATTTTGGATCCATCGTCCAGGCAAGCTGATTGCGCGCATAATAGAAGGTGTCGCCGCGCGGATAGACGATTTGCGGGGTGGTCAGGCTGGCCGGCCAGGAAATATTGAACGTGCCGTTTTGCGAACCGACCCACCATTGATAAACGCCGGCTTCAAGCGCATTAATGCCTGCCAGGCGGTAATCCCATTCATGGATGAAGTTGCGCGGAAAGCGCATATTGCGGCGCAGAATTTGCGGCGCGCCATGTTCGGTAATCTTGTTGATCACAACATCATATCCGCTGGTTATTGTGGCGGAGGCTTGCCAGGCGAAACGTCCGAAACCTGGTCTGTCATCGGTTACATGCGTTCGCAGACCAGAAATGCTTGAAAACGAAATGTTGATTGGTTGATCTTCCAGTATGCCGAGCGGCATATTGGCGGGATTATTATTGTTGTTATCGAGAAACGCCAGCATCCAGAAATCGCCCTCTCTAAAACCTTCGAGTGTGAATGGGGCAGAGTTCTGGTCTGCAAAGGTATATTCCACCGTAACGTTGGCGCCTGCCGGAGGAACGGCGGAAGCTGTCCAG
>CAZMFH010000327.1:0-2538 GCA_964565485.1 uncultured Verrucomicrobiota bacterium
ATTAATAATAATTTCATTCGATTTTGGCGCCTGACTTGCGTCTGGGATTGGCGCGCGCGGCGGCATTGATACGATTGTGCGCCAGAACGCGGAATTCCGAACCATGCTGGTTTTTTTGTTCCATGTTTGTTCAAACAAATCAGGCGCTTTGCTCATTGTTTGGTCCTTCTGTTATTCCGTAAAATGGCGATCCATCGTCGGACTCAATGGCACTGGGCCATTTGCTGTAATTTCATAGCCGGTTTCGATGCGTGCACCATTGAATTCGGGATGACCGAAAAAGCTGATATCCACGCATACCGTCATGCCCGGCTCAAGCACATCATCGCTGTTGGGTCCAAAAAAAGGCGACTCCGCCTCATGCAATCCGATCGTATGCGCGAATGGGCAGACCAGATATTTTGTAAACCCGTGTTTATTGAAATAAGCGCGCGCCGGCGCGTCAATTTCCCGTCCCTTACGTCCAACCGTCAATTGTGCGTGAGTCAAGCGGAATGCCTCTTTCAGATGTTTAATGCATTCCTGCTGAAGCTTTGTGAAGGCGCCGGAAACAGGCAGAATATCGCCAACCACGCCGGCATAGCCCTGCACCTTTGGCGCAAGCCCGATCATTACCAGTTCGCCGGGCAGCATCGGCTTGGAGCTTGCCGTAGGAACAACGGCGTTGGAACGCGCGCCGCTGCCGACAATGGCGCTGAAACCAAAGCCGCTGGCGCCCCGGCTGCGCGCGGCATATTCGCCTGCGGCGGCCACTTCGATTTCCGTTATATCCGGCGCGATTTTGGCAAGCATGGCCGCATAAGCATGATCAGCCAGTTTGAAAGCGGCGCGAATCTGGTCGCGCTCCCAATCGGATTTAATGTAGCGCAAGCGTGTAAAAGCTTCGGTAATGTCAGTCAGTTCGCAGCCTTGCATGCCTTCAATAATCTGGCGATAACAGGCGGCAGGCATTCGATCGCCGCCAACCAAGCCAATGCGCTTGATTGAGCCGAGCTGTTGCTCAAGTTCAGCGAAGAGTGCAGGGAAATCGCTGATTTTAGCATTGGGATATTCTTCATTGGGCACCATGAAAACAGGAAAATTGCGTGTTTCCTTGATAGCGCTGTCCAGCTTGGCAAAAGGCTCGCTTTCCGGTCCGCCCAAAATCATTGGAATGCCTTCGCGCGGCACCAAAACAGCGCCGCTTTCAAATTGGGGGCACCAACCGGTTAAATACCATCCGTTGCCGATATTGAACTCGTCATAGTAAACAAGCGCCAGATCCAACTGTTCTTCACGCAGTAATTGCCGCAGCGCGGCGATGCGTCGGTCTCGTTCCTGATTGTTCAAGTATGCCATGTCTTCCTCTCTGTTTTTGATGCCGCCGATTGTTCTGCGGCGCAAATGGTTTCCATAAGTATTTAACGCGATTTTATCATGGATCCCGACCAAACAAATTCGTAACAACCCATATCCGCCAAACCACTAAAACGATCAAGACGCGAACGGCCGTCAATATCCAAGGCGTTAAGCATCCAGTTTTCTTGGAATCCCGTGTTGACGCAGGGCGATTCCTTTGTTAGCCGATATTTGCCTTCATTAACATTAATCATGGCCGGATTGGCCGCCGTGTTGCCGGAACCATAGTTTGCTGCCGGCGCAGGCGCCATGCAACAGTTTGTGTAGGCTACATAAGTGGTGTTGGGGTTTAAAATATACCAGTTGCTTGATGAGCTGGCGGTATTGAAATAAATAATTGTGTTGATCAAAAGATTGGTGTATGTGCCGGCTAATGCGCGCGAGTTATAAACGCCCCCTGCGATATTGGATGCTGTATTGGCGACAATGGTGCAATTGCGTGTCGCGGTTTCGGAACGGAATATATATATGCCTCCACCATTGGTGTAGGCCATGTTGGAGGCAATAAGGCAGCTTTTTAGATCAATCCCGAGCGATGCGTTGATATAGAGGCCGCCGCCTTCATTTCCAGCGACGTTATTTAGAATCAAGCAGCGTTCCCAGATGTCCGATCCGGCGCGTGCGCCACCGCCCTGATCGCCAGCGGTATTGCCTTGAATTATAGATTCAATAATGCGATTGCCGCCCAGAACATATAGTCCTCCGCCATATCCGGAATTGACTGTGGCGGTTCTGTTGACTGAATTTGCCGTAATTACACAGTTTGAAATCAGTGCATTGCGGTCGGCAACCAGATATAATCCACCTGCCTGATATGTGGCATAATTCGAATTGATCGTGCAGGTTTTTATTTCTGATGCGCCAGTATCATTCCATAATCCGCCGCCGGACGAAGCTCTGTTGGAATTAATTGTGCATGCCTGTATGAAACTTTTACCAATCAGAAATGCGCCCCCACCACGCGGTGAAACGCAGTTGCTGATTATGCAATTATAAACATTGCCGGTTGCGGCATAGAATCCGCCCCCGCCGCCATAGCTGCCGGAATCTTCGCTGTAATTATCAAAAAGCGTTGATTCTATCAATAACTCGACAGTCACAAGTTCTCGCCACCCTGAGCGCTGTCACAGATCGACATCA
>CAZMFH010000328.1:0-2531 GCA_964565485.1 uncultured Verrucomicrobiota bacterium
CCTGATCAAAAACACCCGTGGCGTCCGGGTAGTTGCCCAGTTTGGGCGGATCGCCGGTGATGAACAGCCAGGTCTTGAGGCCGATGGCATAGGCGCCCAGTAAATCCGATTGCATGCCGATCAGATTGCGGTCGCGGCAGCAATAATGGGGGATGGGCTCGATTTGGGTCTCTTTCAGCATGGCAAAAGCCGAGGCAATAACCGACATGCGGGCGCTGGCGCGCGGGCCGTCGGGCAGATTAATCCCATCAATGCCGGCTTTCTGACAGAGCCGGCATTTATCCAGAAAGGACTGCAATCCGCTGCCGCAGGGTGGAGGCATCAGTTCGACGGAAGTTACCTTTCCACCGGCGGCGAGCTTTGCGGCAAACGGCGATTTGGCGCCGAAACACGGCGCGGCTGTCGGTGGCTTTTGTGCGGACGCATGACAAATGCGGATGTGTTGCTTGACGCCGCTCATGGTTTTTATTGCGCGCGCCGCCATGCGGATATGGGCTGGTGTGGTGCCGCAGCAGCCGCCAATTCCGCGTACACCCAGTTCAATGTAACGTTTGCAGAACTCGGTGAAATATTCGGGGCTGTTGAGATAAAGCATGCGCCCGCCGATTTCGCGCGGTCCGCCGGCATTGGGCATTACGACGATTGGTTTGGTGGCGATGGCGGCGGCATTTTTGACAACGTTGAAAATTTCGCCCGGACCGCGGCCGCAATTAAACCCGATGATGTTGACAGACTCTTCGGCGTTAAAAAGGCGCGTAAATTTTTCTTCCGGCTGCGTGTCGCGCAATGTATAGGAAATTGGCGGAAGGGTGAATGACGCCAGAACCGGCAGGTCGAACCGCCCGGCAATGCGCGCTGCGCGTAGAAGTTGTTCCAGGTCGGAGAATGTTTCCAAAAGCAGAAGGTCAACGTCTTCGCCGGCCAGCGCCGATATCTGTTCTTCAAGCGCGGCGTCGAATTGCGCGGCCATGGCTGCATCCGGTTGCTGCTCCGGCGCTGAACACGGTCCGATGGATGCGGCCACAAAGACATCCTCTCCGGCGGCCTGGCGGGCCAACCGCGCTCCGGCGCGGTTGATTTCGGCCACACGGTCGCCCAGTCCGTAAGCGGCCAGTTTGATGCGATTGGCGCCGAACGTATTGGTTTCAATGACGTCCGCCCCGGCTTCAATATATTCCCGGTGAATGCCGAGAATCATTTCACTTTGTGTCAGGCATAATTCGTCGTAGCAGGCGTTGAGGAATACGCCGCGCTGATAAATCATGCTGCCCATGGCGCCGTCAAAAACGAGCGCGCGTTCGGTGATTTTTTGTAAAAATGGTCTTTTCCGTTTCATTGTGGGTGATTTTAGCGTTTGGTCTGCGCCAAGTCCAGCGCGGAAGCAAAGTCCGGAAATTCGGTTTGGTCATGCGCGCATTGCGCTCAGGACTTTGTGGACATATTTTTTGGCTTGCCGCACAGCTTCGACGAGCGGCAAACCGCGCGCCATGTGCGCCGTGAGCGCGGCGGAAAACATGCAGCCGGAGCCGTGTGTGGTAACGCGCAGGCGGCGCGCCCGGTAAATGGATGTAGCGCCGCGCGCATAAAGAATATCCGTGGCCATGTCGAGCGGCAAATGTCCGCCTTTCAGGATGCAGGCAGTTTGAAACTTGCGCCCGATTTCCTCCGCCGCCGCGCGCGCTGCGGCAAGGTCCGTGATGCGGCGTCCGCAGAGCGCTTCGGCTTCGGGCAGGTTCGGTGTGATGACGTTTGCCAGCGGCAATAATTTCTCGCAGAGCGCCTTGGCGGCGTCCTGGCGCAATAAGCGCGCGCCGGAGGTGGCCACCATGACCGGATCAACCACCAGATGTTTGATCCGCCGGCGCGTCATGATCCGGGCTACTTCGGCGATAATGGCGGCAGTGTAGAGCATGCCGGTTTTGGCCGCGACCGGGCGCAAGCCGTCGCAGACGGCTTCAATCTGTAGCCGGATCATGGCGGGCGGGATGCCCAGGATTCCACGAACTTCCGCCGGGTTTTGCGCCGTAATACAGGTTATGGCCGAAGTTCCAAAAACGCCGAGCGCCGTGAATGTTTTCAGATCCGCCTGAATGCCGGCGCCGCCGCCGCTGTCGGATCCGGCGATGGTCAGGACTGATTTTTTCTTAATCATCTTCATATTCTTCTGCGGCATGGCCGTGGAACATGCGCCAGAGCGCAACGGCGCCGTTGTAGCCCAGAATGGTAAGGGCGCCGGCGCCGAATGTTTTCAGTAGTTCGTTGCGTGTGATTGTGCCGGTCAGTTCAGCGGTGGCGTTTTGTTCGCCGCAGTAAAGCAAGACCAGCGCAATCGCGATGGAGGGCACGGCGACGATGATTGAAAGCACAGCCTTCATGTAGGAAGGCAAAGGCATCAGCCGCACGAGCGTAACCAGTCCGGTCGTCGCCGCCGTGCCCACCAGAAAGGCGGAGCCCAATTTGATTAAATCGGCATTCATATACAGGTTAGACTTGATTTGGATATCGTTCATGTTATACATTAGGCGCTCAAA
>CAZMFH010000329.1:0-2506 GCA_964565485.1 uncultured Verrucomicrobiota bacterium
CGGGACAAGGCGTATGCCCTTTTTCCCTGAGCAGCATAACCGCCTTGAAGCTGTAGCGATCCGGCTTGTTACTGGCGCCAACTACGGCAACATTCATGGTTTGGCCTCCTTAATGACAGCCACAACAGTTTCGCCGGCGCGAACCTTTGCACCCTTCTTGACGGTAATTTCCACATCGTCGGCCGGCAGATACATATCCAGCCGCGAACCGAACTTCATCATGCCGATCCTTTCGCCAAGCGTAATATCCACAGCCCGATCATGCGGCGGCCAATAAACCACTCGGCGGCAAACCGGACCGACAATCTGACAAACGAGGCAGCGCGTACGTTCGCCGGCAATCAGGATTTTATTGTGCTGGTTCACTTCCGACGATTTTGGCTGAAAGGTAAACAAGCGTTGGCCGGGAAAGTATCCCAGAAACGAAGATTTGCCGGCAATAGGCGCGCGATTAACATGCACATCCATCAAGCTGAGAAAAATACTGATTCTGATACAGCGCGTTTTTAAATAAACATTTTCGGAAATTTCTTCTATTGCTGTAATTGTGCCATCCGCACCGGCAACCACGGCTTCTGCGTTGCGCGGAGGAATACGTTCCGGATCGCGAAAAAAATACAACAGATAACTGATACATAAAGCGGCAGGCAATCCGCAAATCAAGAGCGTTTTTTTCCAACTGACTCCCTTGCGCCGCAAAATCAGGGCCCACACGACAAAGAACACAAGCGCCACGAGAATGAAGGACATCACTTCCGATCGAACAGCCAAAATATTCATCGCACAATCCTTTCCCATAATTTCCGCACATCATCGCCCAAACAATCCGTTTTAATTTCAACAATAGCTCGTGCCTGCAATTGGGCGGTGGTAACCGCACGATCATAACGCACGCGTCCGGCAAGCATTGCGCCGGTCCGGGCAGCCTCAGCCTCAATTTTGATGGTCATATCCGCATTCAAATCCCATTTATTCACGCAAACAGCCGCCGGTATATTAAAGTGGCGGGTTAGTTCCAGCACCCGGGCCATATCATGCGCGCCGGACATGGTCGGCTCCGTTACCACCAGTACAAGCGCTGCGCCGCTGACCGAGGCGATTACCGCGCATCCGACGCCCGGCGGACCATCCACAATCACAAAATCGGCATTTTGTTTTTCGGCCAAATCACGGGCAACCTCCCGCACCTTGCTGACCAGCTTGCCTGAATTCTCGCCGCCCGGATTGAGCCGCGCATGCACCATTGGTCCGCAACGGGTATCGGACACATACCATGCCCCGCTGATGCGTTCCGGAAAATCAATTGCCTTGACCGGACACTGGGTAACGCAGACGCCACAGCCCTCACAAGCCGTCGGATCAACGGAAAATTCCGTTTTACCAGCAGCGTCATCCTTTTTTTGGATGGCGCCGAACCGGCATTTGTCCAGACAAACGCCGCAGCCGACACAATCAACCCGTCGAATTACCGCCTCACGCCCGCAGCGAAATTCTGCGCGCTGCCGCACAGTCGGGGTCAGGATCAGATGCAAATCAGCCGCATCAACATCGCAATCGGCCAAAACCGCATTTTTTGCCAGAACCGCGAAAGATGCGACAAGACTGGTTTTGCCTGTTCCGCCTTTTCCACTGATCACCACGATTTCTTTCATTCCGGGTTTTGTGTCCATTATTTTCCGCCATTACTTGCGCGTTTGACGACCAGCGCGCCGACCGGCGCGCCGATACTCGCTGCGATCATTGGGCATTTGACAGTTAAAAGAAAAAACACCCTGTTATCCGCATCGGCTAATGTTTCGTAATTGCCCTGTCCCTTGGCAATGATCAAGTCGGCGCGATTGAAGCAGTTACGGAATTCGGCGGAGCATTCGTCCAGCAACGTTCCGGGCGCATCCGAGCCGTTCGTGATGACCCGGACAATTTTAGAAATACCGGCTATTTGCGCATCCGCCATGGTGGCGTCGTTGATTACCGGCGCACCGCGCACGGCTGCGACAATTTTATGCGTCGGCAAAGCTTCAATCAACAAGCGATCGAAAACAATTTCGCCGGCGTTATCGGCCAGATACAAAATATGACCGGCCTGATCAGCAGCGGAAAATAATTCGTCAATATTGCCGACAAGCGGTTTATTCCACACGGCTTGCAAAGCGTGCTCCAAGTTTTCCGGTTCCAGCCTGTTTTTAGAGCCGGCATCAAGCAGGTTTCCGGCAATCGCCAGACGTGTTACGGCCTCTCGCTGATCCGGCTGTTGTTGCAAGGTTTCGGTAAGCGCAGGAAGCAGCGCCAACGCGATATTGTTCATTTTGTCTTTCAACCGGCGATAAGGGTCGGGGTTGCCGGAAGCTTCACGGATAATGCGTTGCAGCCGCTGCGCTATGGCAACCGGCATGACCGCCCAATCGGCATCGGCAATTTCGCGGAGCAGGCGGCGGAGCAAGCGCTCGCCTTCCGTCCGCTCAAGCGCGCACATTTCGACCGCCTCCGCCGCCTGGCGGATAAAGCA
>CAZMFH010000330.1:0-2500 GCA_964565485.1 uncultured Verrucomicrobiota bacterium
CGGAATGTCCAAATGCTCTTGAACCAGACAACCGCCGGACGGACCGCCGATCTGGACGGCTTTGAAAGGTTGATCCGAAAGTTTGCCGTCGTCGCCGGTTACGCCTCCGGCGATTTCATAAACAATCTTGCGCAGCGAGGTGCCGAACGGCACTTCGATCAAACCGGTATTGGCCACATGTCCGGTCAACGCAAATGTCTTGGTGCCCGGAGAACCGGCTGTTCCCAGCTTTCTGTATTCAGCCGCCCCCATCCGCAGTATCAAAGGAACGCTCGCCAATGTTTCCACGTTATTTATCACGGTGGGCTTGCCATGCAACCCGCTCTGCGCTGGAAAAGGTGGTTTCGGCGAAGGCATTCCGCGTTTACCTTCCAGAGAGGCAATCAGCGCCGTTTCCTCTCCGCAAACAAAAGCGCCCGCACCCTCCATGACCTGCAGGTCAAAGCTGAACTCCGAACCAAAAACATTTCTGCCCAACATACCGGCCCGGCGCGCATCATCTACCGCCTTGCGCATCCTGCAAACGGCAAGCGGATACTCAGCGTGCACATAAACATAACCTTCATCAGCGCCAATGGCACGCGCCGCAATCATCATCCCTTCAATGACGCTGTGCGAATTGCCTTCCATGACGCTTCTATCCATAAAAGCGCCTGGGTCGCCTTCATCGCCATTACAGATCACGTATTTTTTACTGCTTTTCTGACGCAAGGTTATGCTCCATTTCTTGCCGGTAGGAAAACCTCCGCCACCCCGTCCGCGCAATCCGGCCGCCGTGATTTCCGCGCAAATATCATCCGGACGCATGAAGCATGCCTTGGCTGCGGCCTCATATCCATGGCGGAAGATATATTCATTGATATCCTCTGGATCAATCCTGCCACACTCCTCCAGCACAAAACGCCGCTGCTTCTGGTAAAATGGGATCTCCGCCGTGGTTACGCAATGCTTGTCCGCCGCAGGCTCCTTATATAAAAGACGTTCGACAATTTTGCCTTGCATCAGGGTCTGCTCCACGATTTCCTCCACGTCTTCAACCTTGACCCGTGTATAAAAAATGTTTCCCGGCAAAACCGTTACCAGCGGACCCATCTGACAAAATCCCTGGCATCCGCTTTTGGATACAAATACCGCATCCGGTTCAGAAACTTCCTCAAAATGGAGATTCAAGCGAACCGGCAAGCGTTTTTTTTGGATCACTTCCGCCAGTTTTTCATACACTTTCAACGAACCATTGGCCACACAACCGGTGCCGGCGCAAACAATCACCCGCTGCTTGATCTTGTCCGATGCCGCAGCGTATTGCCTGCTGATAGCTCTCAGATCGTCAATTGGCGCTGTCATTTCCAACCTCTTCTTTCTTTATTATTGCATCAATAAGCTTGACCGCTTTTTCCGGGGTCATCTGGCCGTACACGTCATCATTCACCATAAGCACCGGCGCCAGACCGCAAGCGCCCAGGCAGGAGACCGTCTCGACGGTAAACATCATGTCCGGGGTGGTCAGCACACCCTCTATCAACTTGAGCCTCGCGCGCAAAGCGTCGAGCAAATCGGTTGATTTTTTGACATGACAGGCCGTGCCATCGCAAATCCGGACAACATATTTGCCTTTTGGCTTAAGGGTAAAATGCGAATAGAATGTGGCCACACCGTAAACGTGCGCTGCGGTCAAATTCAGCGACGTAGCCACAAAGGTCAGAATTTCCTCCGGCAGATAGCGGTATTCATCCTGCACTGCCTGCAAAATCGCAATCAACCGTCCGGGATCGCGCCGGTTCTGCTCCAAAATCCGGCATACTTTTTCCAATTTACGCAAACCTTCCATGTAAATTACCTCCTTATTTTTCCGCAAGCAATAAAGCCAGGCGCTTTGATAAAACCGCCAGGGAAGACGCCAAATTTTCGTGCTGGACAATGATTTTCTCCGGCACACTGATCTTGACCGGCGCAAAATTCCAAATCGCCTTGATTCCAGCGCCCAGCATCACATCGGCAAGCTCCTGGGCACAGTTTGCCGGCGCAGTCAGAATGCCTATTTTAACGCCCGTCCGCTTGATCATATCCGGAAGCTTCTTGACCGACAAAACTTTCTTCCCGTAAATTTCCCGCCCCACCCTGTCCGGCGAACTATCGAAAGCCGCAATGATATTCAACCCATAATCCTTAAAACCCTGGTACCCCAGCAAAGCAGCGCCAAGATTGCCGGCGCCAACCAAATAAGCCTCGTTCGTGTTATCCCAACCGAGAAAAACCTCTATCGCCTTGAGCAAATCCACAACCCGATAACCAATCCGGGGACTCCCCTGCGCTCCCGTAAACTCCATATCCTTGCGCACCTGAATAGCCAAAAGCCCCAGATCATCGGCAATCCTGGCGCAGGAGATATATTCCCGGGGCGCTTCGCGGCTTAACTTGCGCAAATACTGGTAGTATACCGGCAAGCGGCGCAAAACCGGCTCCGGAATAGATCGCGCGAAAATTTTTGCCCTTTCATGCA
>CAZMFH010000331.1:0-2500 GCA_964565485.1 uncultured Verrucomicrobiota bacterium
AACCATCCTTGAGGTTGCCAATATTGATCCAGATATAATCCACGCCAAACCCGGACAGACGCCGGCGAATGGCCTGCATATTACGCAAAACCACGCGCTCGTAATTTTCCACACCAAAAGCATCCACCCAGCTCCAGCCAAACCACCCGGCTGACGGACTGGCCGTGAAACGCGGGCGATAAATTTTGGCCGCCATTTCCGACCAACGCTCCAAAGGTTGATACGGATCTTGCGCAACCATGATCACCATGGTTTCCAGATCCACCGCCGCGCCAGCC
This sequence comes from uncultured Verrucomicrobiota bacterium, assembly GCA_964565485.1. GTDB lineage: Bacteria > Verrucomicrobiota > Kiritimatiellia > JAAZAB01 > JAAZAB01 > CAZMFH01. Next base: position 279 of record CAZMFH010000331.1, read on the forward strand.
GGCAAAACATAGTTTTTAAATTCCTGGATTGCCCGATACAGCAATCCATTCTTCTCCGTCCAAAACAAATCATGCCAAGCCGGAATCCGGTCGAAAGTCAGAAAACTGGCATTCAGCACAAACCCATTGGCGGGATTATACCAATGCCCGATCATGCTTGCGCGGTGCTTGCCACCGTTGGCGGCTAACGGGGCAACGTAACTCGGCGCAGTGCCGGCGCAATATTCCAAAAAAAGAGTCTGTTCCGGATGCAGTCCAAAATTCATGCTGCCGCCAAGCGCTTTTTCGATCCGGATAATTTCGCACAACCCTAAAGACAACGGCAGCATTGACTCATTGCACAGACTTGTTTTCAACAAAATAGTCCTCTGATCCTGCATTTCAAAGACCATTTTCAAACGCAAGGCCGGCCTGCGGAAAAACCATTCCGCGCGCCATGTTGGCCGCGCCCCGCGCGCGCTTGCGCAGTCAAATTCATCAGCATGGCGCGTCGAATAAATAGTGTTATTAACATCCAACAAGCTGGCCGCCTTTTGGATTCCGCATGCGCGCAACCCTGCGTTCAGACTCCAGGAACATGATTTCCGATCAAAATTAATCTTCATAATTCCCTCTCTCCTCGCTAACTTCACAGCGTAATCCCGGCCTGATTCCAATATGGCGCAAGTTCCACAACTTGATTGGCGCGGCGCGCCTGTTCCGCCGCAAAGCAAACAATAGCGGAAGCCAATCCATCATTTAATCCGGCGGCAGGCAAAGCGCCTTCAAGCATGGAAGCCGCCAATTCACGGCCCAGCACCGCATCGCCTCCGGCATGCCCTAAAATATCGTTGTCACTTTCGGCCAATAAATTGACGGTCTCATTTTCAACCGATCGGTTCAAAATGCTTGTGCGGCAATATTCCATGACATTATTATGCAAATTCATGCGCGCCGCGCCTTCCGTGCCCAGAATATAAAGACGGCGCTCAGGCAATGCCGCGCACAAATTGGTGTGAAACGTCGCCCGAACCCCGTCGGCATATTCAAGAATCAGCACCTGATTATCCACAATATCATGTTCGACAGTAAAGGGATTGACGGCCAGCATCTGCTTGCGCCAACCCTTATAAACATCCTTCAGCATGGAAGGATCAGCTATATCTTCGATAAGCGGTTTGTATAAATGATTATTAGCGGGAACAAACATGCCGCGCCCGCCAAACGATGCCACACGCACCGGCAAACTGCCGACCATCCAGTTCATGACATCAATATCATGGCAGCATTTTTCAAGCAAATGCCCGCCGGATTGCTCAGTTTTGTTGCGCCAATTCACGGTAATCATACCGCCATGCCACAAGCCAAGAGTTTCGTTGGCTTCCAGACTAACAATTTTGCCCAGCGCCCCTGATTCAATCATACCCCGTATTTTCCGGTAATGCGGCGAATAACGCAGGGTGAATCCCACCGCAAACATTACGCCGCTTTGACGCAATGTCTTTTGCATGGCCAGACCGTCTTCAAATGTGGTTGCCAACGGCTTTTCACAGAAAATATGTTTGCCGGCTTCCATTGCAGCAATCGCCTGTTGAGCGTGAAAACAGTTCCATGATCCAATAAACACCCATTGCACGCGCGGATCGCGCGTCAGCGCCTGATAATCGTCAAAAACAATCGCTTGCGGATAATATTTTTGTAAATTGCGGATTGCATCCGGATTCGGATCATGCACAGCAACAACATCAATCCGCTCAGTCGCTTTGCGTAATGAACCCAGAACACCACTAATTCGCGCGCCATATCCAATTATACCTATGCCGATTTTACCTGTCATACTCCCCCCAAAAAAGCGGGCTTTTCCCGCAACCCAATTTCAAGACAAAGAACCAGAAGAAGTTAAAATGAACACCAAAGATTTTGAACAGAAGTTCGCAAAGATCGCTATGTTAATTTCAAAACTCACGTTTTGAAAGGATTCAGAAGTCAGGATTCAGAATAAACCGACTGCTGAATTCTGTTTCCAAAAATTCACTTTTGCATTGGTAATTGATAATTGTTAATTTTAACTTTCTGTCTCCCCTCTCCCCACGCCGGAACCGGCGCGGCTACATAAAACCTTAACACTTTAAAACATAAAATAAAATTCAGCTTCTATCTCAGCAGCACAAGCGCGCCTTTCGCATCGCCGACCAAAACAGCATGCCCCGCGCCTTCAAGCAAAACAGTCGGAGTTGCCGGCA
>CAZMFH010000332.1:0-2490 GCA_964565485.1 uncultured Verrucomicrobiota bacterium
TATATGATAACGGCGAATTATCCGATTGGAAAACTGTGGAAAAGCATTCAAAAGAGTTTGTTTCCGGAATTGGAAGACATGGTTGGCGAGTTGAGCGAAAAGGATCGTTCTTTCATTAAGACGTGCGAATTGTGCGCGGAAGCGCTGGGATCGGAGATGAAGGCGTATGAATGGAAGGGGCAAGGCCGCCCGCCTGCGGAACGGATTGCAATCGCCAAGTCGTTTATCGCGAAAGCGGTGTATGGGATTGCGACTACGGAAGGACTGATTGAATATTTGAATGGAAGTCCGACCTTGAGGCGATTGTGCGGATGGGAAAGCGTTGGGGAAATTCCGTCCAAATCCACGTTCAGTCGCGTTTTTGGTGATTTTGCGGAAGGAAAATTTCCGGAGCATATTCACGAAGCGATGGTACAAAAAGCATATGGGCGGAAAATAGTGGGGCATATCAGCCGCGACGCCACGGCCATTGAGGCGCGCGAACGATCGCAAAAGGGCGAGGATGTGGAGCCTGTTAAATTGGTCTCGAATAAAAAGGGTCGCCCCCGCCGTGATGAACAGCGTCCGGCAGCGCCGCCCAAACGTTTGACATTGCAGGGCAACAGGACATTGGCGGAGAATCTGGAGGATTTGCCGAATGCATGTAATTGGGGTTGCAAACGTGACAGCAACGGAAAGAAAATGGTGTGGAAAGGCTATAAATTGCATATGGACATGGCGGATGGCGACATTCCGATCAGCGTGATGCTTACGTCGGCAAGTCTGCACGACAGTCAGGCAGCGATACCATTGGCGCAAATGAGCGCGCAACGGGTGATGAATTGCTATGATTTGATGGATGCGGCCTATGATGCCGAAGAAATATGGAAACATAGCCGGAGTCTGAATCATGTGCCGATTATTGATCTGAACCGGCGTGGCGCGGAGAAGTTGCCGATGGCGCCTGCGCAAGCGCAACGCTATAATCAGCGTTCGAGTTCGGAGCGCGGCTTTTCTTATTTGGAACATTACGGAGCTTATTCGATTTGGGTGAAGGGTGCGGCCAAGGTCATGTGCCATTTGATGTTTGCGGTGTTGGCATTGACTGCGCACCAGATGTTTAACATGCTTGTGTAGGAGGCGCGTATGGGTTGAGACGTCCTTCGGTATAAAAATCAGACCGTTTTAAAAATGGTCAAGCGGGAATGTGCCGAAAAACAGCGCAAAATCGCTGATTCGGCGCAAAAATCGTGAAAATTTTAAAATAGACACGATTGAATAATTGGAGTAATCTTTAAACATTAAATTTCAGTGGACTTTTGAAACTGGTTCTGATATATGCGGAGTAGCCGGTGGCGTTGGTGAAAGAATTTGTGAATGTCGCATCAACGTTTCCCGTGTCGGCATCGAGTCTGGCAAGACAACGCCTCCCGATGCCGCCGATATTTGTGAAAGCCCCGCCAACATAAAGAGCGCTGCCTGTTGCCGCAAGCGCATAGACGTAAGTATTGGGGGTGGAGGTGAATGTTGTGTCAAGCATGCCGTTGGTGATATCAACTTTGGCCAGGTAACGGCGTGTGCTGCCCTGGCAGGAATGGAAATCGCCGCCGATAAAGACGGATGTATCGTTTGCCGCGAGCGCATAAACCGTGCGATTCCCATCCCAAATATCAACTTTCCAGGTTGTGTCCAACGTGCCATCAGCGTTAAATCGTGCTACGTTGAGCCGCTCATATCCGTTAATGACTGCAAATTTGCCGCCGATGATGGTTTTGCCGTCCGGTTGCACGGCTATGGCCATGATGGCAATCTGGGTGTTGTTTGTGGTTTCGATTTGATGCGCGCGGACATAAGTCTCTTCTGCGCGAATGGAAAATACGGTCGTTAGAATTCCAATGCTGATTGCCGCTAATTTTTGCATGTTTTCCTTGTTATGTCAGTGTTAAACACATGTTTGTTGATTGTATTTCCAATTGTTGCCAAGTATATTTAAAGACAATGAAAAATGCAAGTTACTTTAAATCTGCGGTTAATGACTCTTGTCGAAACCATGGCATGGTTGCTTGACTTGCCGGACGTAAAAACGTAACCTTGCGGCAAAATTAAATGCGGAACTTTTTTAGTGTGGCGCATAAAAGCATCATGGCAATGGAAAAAGACAACACTTCTGCAATTAACGATATTCTGGCGATCAGCAAAAAATCTTAAAACCGCATGGACATGGGAGGAATGGCAGGTCAGCCGTCCGGCGCGCCGCGCCGCTACGAACCGCATCGGACTGCTAATTGCCAGGCGTAAAACCAGCTCATCAGACCGCCGGTTACGCGCCGCTTTCAGCGGGCAGCGTGGGCCTGATTTTCACGACAAATAACGCTTGTATAATCATGAATATAGCGTGATTTTCAAGCAATATTCAGGTTATAAATTCTCTGCTTTTGACAACTGTTCGATAGCTCTCAGAACGGCAGCGGCAGTGTTATTGGCGCATAGCCAGTCGTTGAAAGGCGCACA
>CAZMFH010000333.1:0-2488 GCA_964565485.1 uncultured Verrucomicrobiota bacterium
ACGTTCTTCCCGGCGCTCCTTGCGCAGAATTTTATTGGTAACGGCCTATTCAAAAAAGCCCCTTAATCTCCGCGCCGGCCGCTATCTTGCGGCCGGCTTCCGGATAAGGCGCCACCCATTTCTGCGCGGCGCGCAGCACAACATGCCCGGCGCCATGCCCAAGCAAATGCGCCTCAATGATTTTATCTGTTATCGCCTTGCTCTCAAGCGAAGAAAACCCCATGCGCATCAGAACAGAACGTTCGATTGCCGGCGAAGTATGTTCGCGAGCCAATTCCACCAGCGGCGTTACAACCTGATCGGCCAGATTCCAGAAACGCTCTTTGATCTGTTCGTCACTCAATCCGCTCAAAGCCTGTCTGCGTTTTTCAAACGTATCTGATGCATTCATTCATGCTCTCCCTTGCGATCATGCAAGCAATTTTGCCGTTTCGTCCGGCGTGATTTTAAGTTCCGTGCCCAGGTATTCCAAATCCGACGCCGTCAACCGATAATCAGGAAAACGGCGGCGCAGATTATGCAGATAGGACTGGCGCAATTTGCGCATGTCCTGCGGCACAACCCTGATCTGGCGCGGATGCTCCGGAATGGCAATGACCCGGCCGGGAACATTCTCTTCCGGCCGCCCGCGTTTGACCAGCACACCGTTGTCGCGCGCAAAAGAAAGCTGCGCCGAAGGCGCCTTGCCCGCGCCGGTATATTCGGTTTCCTGGACAACAATTATTTCGTCGTTGCGCATGCGTTGCGCCAATGCGAAAGCCGCAGTCAAAGACGTGTTGCCGGCCGGACCGCGCTCAATGCCTTCAAGGGCGGCGAGCATTTCGGTCATATAAAACACTTCGCCCTGCGTAACGGTAAAATAAGCGTCCATATAGCGCAAAGGCCGTGCGGCGTTGCGCGGAACATCAACGCGATCCGGCCAGACCGCAAAAGGCACGCCGAACCCGGTATGGCCGGTGGTAAATGATTTTTGGTTGAAATCGCGGTCAGAGGCCATATGCAGTCCGGCCAAATCCACGCTGGCCGCCCAAACAGCGGACTTTACCGCGCCGGCGCGCCGCAGGCCGCGGGCTGTGCCGGTGATATTGCCGCCGCCGGCATGCGTTATCACAACCGCATCCGGATAACGGCCTTCACGCTCCTTGAGAGTGGCGGCGATTTCAACGCCAATCGTTTCTATGCCGGCAATGCTGAGCGGCGTATAAAGCGAAGCATTAAAAAAACCGGTCTCTTCCAGGGTAACCAAGAGCATATAAAATAGTTCCGGTCCGACCGAAAGCTGCATTACTTCGGCGCCAAACGCTTCGCACAAACGCAATTTTTCTTCAATTTCCGGCTGACGCCGGAAGCGGCTGTCAAACAACTCCTGTAAAATAATGCACGGCAGATTGCGCTGAGCCGCCTGCGAGGCCACAGCCGCCCCGTAGTTCCCGGATGTGGCCGCGCAGACGCCGCCATATCCCTTGCGCACGGCATGAAAAACCGACACCGAAGCGCGCCGCGCCTTGAAACTGCCGCCGGCATTGCCGGCTTCGTCCTTTAGGAAAATCCGCGCCGCGCAACCGGTCGGCGAAACCGCGCGCGCCAAACCGGTAATCTGGCGCAACTCCCAAAGAGGGGTGTCGGCGGTCTTGGCCGCGCGCTGAACGGCAAAAATCTCATCCAGCCCGTAAGCGCAGGCGCGCATCATGGCTTCATAGTCAAAAGCCACCGGCGAAAGTTCAAAAGAGCGATAATCGAAACCAAGCGCCCGCTGCATGATTGCGGCGCTGCGCCCCATCACAGTCTTATATGCACTTTGCTCATGCATGCGCCGCATACTCCCGCATTATTTGCCGCAACTCGCAGCGGACATCAATCAATTCCCCTATCACCCGGCCATAGGAATGGTTGAAAGCCGGCGCATCGGCCAGCAGCCGCCCACGAAGCACCCGCCCGGCCAAAGTGCGAATCTCGCAAAGCGCGCCTTCTTCGGCATCCGCCAACAAATGACCGTTAACCCGCATGACATACGGGCAAATCCGGGTTTCTTCCGGCAAACCCTCCGCGCGTTCCGTAGGCGTTAAAATCGTTTGCTCGATCTGAACCCACTCGTTTTTGTTTTTCATGATGCTTAAATCGCCTTGAGATTTGGCAGGCAATAAGGGAGCGGCATATCCGACATCATTTTCAAGCCCGGCGCGGCGGCAAGCACTGCAGGAATCATATTAACAGCAATGGCAACCGTGCCGATGCCGCCGGGGATTTCCGGCTCAATACGCAAATGCAATTCCGGGCGGCCGCTGATATTGATAAAATCGCCCGTATGTTGATTTTCAAGTTGCGGCAGAATCTGCTGCGGATGATTGAGCGTAATAACCGGCTGCCCCTTCCGCAAGCCCTTGGCCGTATGATTACATCCGGCAACCATGCCGGGCGCAACCTTGATGCAAGCGGTTTCTCGCGCGACACTCGTGATAATCGGCGCCTTTTCCTCGACAACCTCGTC
>CAZMFH010000334.1:0-2477 GCA_964565485.1 uncultured Verrucomicrobiota bacterium
GGCCTGAAAGCGGCCAGCGCCGTCGGTCTTGTGCATGGCGACATCAAACCAGCCAACATCCTTTTCGGTCAAAACGGCGAAGCCAAAGTCGTTGATTTCGGGCTGGCCAGTTTTGTCGGCCAGCAGCAACAAGGCGGGCCGGTCTGGGGCACGCCTTATTACATTGCGCCGGAAAAAGCACGCGGCAAACCTGTTGATTTTCGTTCCGATATTTACAGCCTGGGCGCAACCCTCTTTCACGTTCTGACCGGCCAACCGCCGTTTGATGGCGCCACATCCACTGATGTTGTCATGGCGCGGTTGAACAATCCGGCCCCAGCCATTACGGATTTCAATCAGGAACTGCATCCGGAAACAGCGGCCATGATCGCACGCATGCTGGAAATTGATCCGGCCAACCGTTATCCATCTTATCCGGCGTTGCTCATTGACATGGAAGCCGCGCTGGAGGCCGCTCGTAAACCTTTCAAACATCCGCCAATAGTCAGAAAAAAAGCCAAGCCGCTGCCCAAACCCAAAGCCAATATTCCGCGCAAACCGCGCTTTACCAAAAAACAGTTGCAGACAGCCGGCCTGATCGGCGCCGGCATCCTCTTGATTGCCGGATTGGCTTACGGCCTGGTTGCCTACCAGCGCCATAAGGAACAACGCGCCCTTCAAGCGGCCGAATGGCAAAAATTCACCGCCGGCATGGAAGCCGCCGAAAAAACCTGGACGCGCATTCAGGCGCTCAGTAGCGCCATTATTGAAACCGGCGCGCCGCTCAAACCGCTGGCGGAACGCATCGAGGCCATGGCGGCGGCCACAACCTCGCTGAATGAATTATGCGCCCAAGCGGATCTGGAAGCCACGCAAGGTCTGGCAATCCTAAATGAAACCGAAGACCTGCGTTCGCTTTCCTTTGATGCGCGCGCACGCGCCATGGCGGCAACCAATCTGGCGGCGCTGACGGTGCCGCAAAAAGAGCTGGACGATTATTTTAACTCGCTGATTGCCAATCACAATATCCTGCCGCAAACACGCGAAGCTGCCGCAAAGCTTTTGAAGGATGCCCAAACAACACAAAGCAAACTGCTGGCAGCCGACCGGCAGGCACGGGATCAGGCGGCGCAAGCGGCCGCCAGACAAAGGGCCGCAGAAGCCGCCAAGCGCAAAGCGCAGCAGGAAGCTGCCGCCTATCAGAAAATGCGCCCACAACTGATCCAACAGGAACTGGATCAGACAGATCAGGCCAGGGGCGAAAACGAAAAACTGATCCGCAAATTCGATCTTGAAAGCGCGCTCCAGTCGCTCAATACGATCAAGGACAATTTCAAGACACCGGAAGGCGCGGCCTATCATAAAAATGTTCTCGACGCCTACCAGGCCATGCTCGACCTGAAAACTTTCGTAATTAAGGCCATCACCCAAACGCCATACAAAGGCGGATGGCCATCACCCAGCGGACCCGCGCGCGACATTGCCGGCGCCGATCCCGTACAGGGTCTGACCATCTCAATCGGCGCCGCCGGTTCCACCATCATGGCCTGGGAAAAAGTGCCCCTCCCCCAACTGCTCAAAATCGCCGACCATTACATCAGCGCCGCAGAAATAGAGCACCAACGCCGTGCGCAATTATGGCTGGCAATGTCCCTTTTGTGTTACGAAAACACCAACTGGAAACTGACCGAGGTTTGCGTCGCCAACACCTGCAAAATACAGCCAGACATGCAAACAGAAATCAACCGGCTCATGCCTGATTTCGCGCCCTAACGCAATCCGTATGGCCGCACACCAACAGCACTCAACATCAAAATAGGATCAACATTTTGAATAAACTGGAAGAAGGCTCTGAGTTACAGCTTGATTTTGAAAAACTGCAACGCCTGGCCGGAACATCGCAGCCGGTGCTGCCGGTCGCCGTGCAGAACATTCAGACCGGCGAAGTTATTCTGCTTGCCTATACCAACGCAACGGCACTACAGCGCGCCTTGCGCGAGCGACGCCTCATCCTCTGGAGCACATCACGCAACGAGCTGTGGGAAAAAGGCAAAACTTCCGGAGAAACATTTGAATTGATTGAAGCCCTGGTCAATTGCGAACAAAACTCGCTCCTATATCGTGTGCGCCCGCACAAGGGCGGCATTTGCCACACCCGCAATCGCGCCGGCAAACCGCGCAACTGTTTTTACCGGCGCATCAATCCGCAGAATATGCGCCTTGAAAATATAGACCCCTGATTTTTTTGCTTGTATTCAGGCTTATTTTATGCAATTATTGTTGAAATTAATCGGGTAGTTGGCTTGCAATTTTCCCGTTAATTAAGATTGACTTTGCAGTATATCTGCCTGATAGTTGAAGTGTTAAACAAAGGAATGCATTGCGCCGCACAAGCAGCGGCGGTTGATAATGTCAGGCTGAATGACGAACATTCAGTCAAAGTAACGGTAACCATAACAGAAGGAGAGTTGCAGTATGGCCAAGTCAAAAACAAAAAG
>CAZMFH010000335.1:0-2473 GCA_964565485.1 uncultured Verrucomicrobiota bacterium
AAAGGGCGCGCGCCATGCTCCCCAAAAGGATGAGCTGCCAGAACTGGCGGGGGATAGATGGAACGGCGGCCAGTGTCGTATCATCGGTAAAAGCCTCCGTTACGGTAGCCGCAGAAAGCGCCGTCGTACCGGGAGTAAAATCGCCGTCGGATTTACTGACGGTTACGGTTCCAACGGCCACATGGCTCGCCTGTACCGCCGGAAGGCCTGCTAAGGCCAACACTGCGGAATTGTAACCGGTGGCATTGCCCGTGGCAGCGACGACATCCATCGTGCCGTCAGCTCCAATTTCCAGGCGCCAGGCGCCGTATTTCCCCGATGGGATATTAGCTCCGGCCAGGGCCGCACCCGCGGGAACGGCCGCTTTGGAATATTTTGTTCCGGCGATATAATAAATAAAATCATCTGTTTTGACGTGGGTGGTGGTTGTGCCGATACCCAGACTGGGTGCGGGCGAGACTTCGGGAGGAGGCGCACACAAATACCCGGTCAGGTTGTGCACGGCTGCGGGCAGTGGATCAATACCAACGCCTGATCCGAATTCGATCCAACATTGCGGCGTGGTGATTTCCGCATTGGCTACGCGGCCAATCTGCTGGGGAAGAATCTTGCGCAGGGCAAAGGGATTGCCGGATGCAGGCCGGAATTCCAGGGCGGCTACGCGATAGCTGGTTCCCAGATTACTGATATTGCGTGTCGCGGCGGCGGTAACCAGGTCGGAATCAATGGTCTGGTAACAGCAGGCCGTCTGCGCAATCTCGCGGTGAATGTCGTTGATAATATCTTCCAGCTCGTCGTCCATCCAGAAGATGGGCGCAGGCTCTGAAAGAAAATCGCGCAGACGCAGTTTCAAGTCGGTCATATCAAAAGTGGCCATGGTTTATTCCTCCCTTCCCCGTGCCGTCTCCAGGCGATCGGGAATAACAATGTCGGCGCGTGTGTCGGCGCGGCGCTGCATGAACATAATGCGGATCTTCATGACGTTATTGATATAATCCGCATACCTTCGTCCGGCCGTGGCAAATTTTCTATCTTTTAACAAAGCGTGTATGGTGGCGTAATCCACCACCAGCTCATGCGTTTCAATGGGTAGTCCGAAACTGCCGTCCAGCGTTTCGGTATCTCCGGTCACGGAAAGATCGGGATAATCCGCCACGTAAAAATTAAGAGTGTGGGCTGCCGCGGGGACAGGGTCAATCAAAACAACACTGCCCCATGGGCACCAATACTGCGGCTGTGTTCCACCAAACGCCAAGCGGCCGATCTGGTGCGGCAAAATACGCGGCAGGCCGACGGGCGCGCCGCTGGCCGGTACATATTCGACAAAATTGACCTTGAAACCGGCATAGGTCACGGCGCGCGCGCTGGGCGTGGTGGTGGCAGTATCTTTATTTTCTATGCACAAAGTTTTTGCGGAGACGTCCAGGATCCCCGCCTTGATCATCCGGTCCAATTGCTCGTCAGTCCAGAACGCGGCAGTTGACTCATTCAAACGCCTGCGCACTCTTGTTCTTACATCTGCTAATGATGGCCACATAGGCTTATCGTCCTCCTTTTAATGATTCGTATGGCCGGTCGGTCATTACCATCCCCGGCGGTTCGTGCGTGCTTGCGACAAAACCTGCTGCGCTCTTTCGGTTTTGTAGCGATGGACTTCTTCGATAAACTGTCCCTGCATGACGCGAGATTCCCCGTAGCTGCCCTCCGGGATCACCAGCAATGCGGCAGCGCCGGCGGCAATCGCGCGGCTGATCCGGTGAGGAAAGCGCCACATGCCGTAATCGGAATAAACCGGCGCGGGCATGCAGACATATTCCACGGTCATGGTGTGGCCGGATTGCGCGGACGGAGCATCCAGATAAATTTCTTTTTCCGTGGAGGGGACAATGCGGTAAGCGTCTCCGGACGTCCAATCGTCAGCGACACCTCCGGATAGAGCGACAACCAGGTGCGTCGCATCGGTCACAGACAAAACAACCCCATCGGAGTTATCTGCTTCGTTATGAACAATATATCGCGGCCAGACACGATGCGTAGCCGTAAATACTTTGGTAGCATCCGTCAGAACACATTGACCATGGGACAACGCTCCGGCGGATGTTGCCGTTCCGGTGATAGCGGGTTCCGCGTCGTATTGATCGCGGATGCAAAAACAATTCGGTGTGTTCTTGGCTGTGGTTTGATTATCCAGGAGAATGGTTTCATAGGCGGTCATGGTCGGCCAGGAATCGTTGACCGCGTCGTCATATTTGATAAAATAACGGCTGCGGGGACCGGCGGCAAGATAAAGATCGATAAAATCAGGCGGCAGGCTGTAGGCCTGCTGGCCGGCGACGGTCGTTATCGTCACGCGGTTATGCAGGATGCGGGTTTCACGCACAAAGATAGCCGCGGCCTCGTCAAGGCATTCATAAATCCGCCATTTTTTATCGATAATCGCGGCCGCGTTTTGCGCGTCAATGTTATCCAGTAC
>CAZMFH010000336.1:0-2452 GCA_964565485.1 uncultured Verrucomicrobiota bacterium
TACCAACATGATCTTTCTGGTTGCCTATGCGGCCATTTTGTTGCCGATTATTCTCTATACCGGCGCAACCGGGCTTGGTGATATTCTTGATGTCGGCGCATTGACCGGCATTGAGGGACGGACCGGCAATCTCTGGCTGATGGTCTGGCTTGTCGGCATTGTGGGGTCAATTTATGCGTTGTTTGGCGGACTGCGTTCCGTTGCTGTTTCCGATACGCTGAATGGAATTGGACTCTTATCCGGCGGCATGTTGATTGCCTATTTTGCGTTGCGTATGGTTGGCGGCAATGAGGGGGTTATGGAGGGGTTGCGGGCGCTGCAGGAAGCTAATCCGGACAAGCTGCATTCGATCGGCAAGACCGGCCAATCGGTTCCGTTTAGCACGCTTTTTACAGGCGTACTGCTGCTGAACCTCTTTTATTGGTGTACCAATCAACAGATTATCCAGCGTACTTTTGGCGCCAGCAGTTTGGCGGAAGGCCAAAAAGGCGTTTTGCTTACTGGCGGATTGAAATTGCTTGGCCCGCTCTATCTTGTTTTGCCGGGGATCATTGCTTATCATCTGTTCGCTGCGGATGGCATTCATAGCGATAATGCCTATGGGATGCTGGTGCGCCGCGTATTGCCGGCGCCACTGACCGGTTTTTTTGCCGCAGTGATGGTTGGCGCAATCTTGAGTAGTTTCAATTCGGCGCTCAATTCCGCCTGTACGCTTTTCAGCCTCGGGGTTTATCGGGAATTGATCAATCCGCGCGCCACGGATGCGCAGCTTGTGCGGTCCGGCCGAAATTTCGGCATTGTGCTTGCCTGCGCCTCCATGCTGATTGCGCCAATACTGGCCGGCGTGGGTGGCATCTTTGCCTACCTCCAAAAGATGAACGGTCTTTATTTCATTCCGATTTTTGCGGTGGTGTGTGTGGGTATGCTCAGTAAACGCATACCGCCCCTGGCCGCCAAGCTGGGATTGATTGTGGGGTTTTTGTTAGTCGCTGCGGGATATTTCGTCCCGCCATTCAACAAGATCCCGGCGGCCATGAACGAGTATCATTTCCTTGGCGCTGTATTTGGCTTTCTGATTGTCATGATGATCATAATCGGCAAACTGCGCCCGACCGCGCGAGCTTTTGTTCAGGTGGATGTCAAGGCCGTGGACCTGACGCCCTGGCGTCCGGCCGTATTCGTTGGCGCCATGCTTGGCGTAATCGTTCTTGCCGTTTATGTCTTTTTCGCTTAAGTAAGTTGTGGTGGATTGCGGACTAAATAGTCGGCACAAGTCCAACCAGGAAAACCATCATGCAAACTCGCAAATTCGGTAACAGTGGACTGGAATTAACAACCATCGGACTCGGCACTTGGGCCATCGGCGGGCCTTGGCAATACGGTTGGGGGCCGCAGAATGACGCCGATTCCACGCGCACGATCCTTGCCGCCGTTGAAAACGGCATTAACTGGATTGACACCGCGCCAATCTATGGGTGTGGGCATGCGGAGGAAATTGTCGGAAACGCCCTGCGTCAAATGCGGAAGCGTCCTCTGATTGCCACCAAATGCGGGTTGCTCTGGAACGCGCAGCGCGAAAAAATAAACTGCCTGTCTGCCGCCAGTATTGTCAGGGAATGCGAAAACAGTTTGCGGCGGCTTGGCATTGAGTCCATAGATTTGTACCAGATGCATTGGCCGGTTCCGGATGAGCAGATTGAAGAAGCCTGGAACGCGATGGCGCAGTGCGTCAAACAGGGCAAGGCGCGCCATCTCGGCGCGTCGAACGCCAATGTCGGACAAATCAAACGTCTGGCGGCCATTCATCCGGTGGCTGCGACCCAGCCGCCGTACAGCATTTTGCGCCGGGAGATAGAGCAGGACTTGTTGGCTTACTGCGCCGTACACGGAATCGGCGTGGTTTGTTACAGTCCTATGCAAAAAGGATTGCTGACCGGGAAATTCACCCGCGCTTATCTGCAAACTCTTGCGTCTGACGATCATCGCCGGCGCGACCCGAATTTTCAGGGCGAGATTTTTGAACGCAATCTGCAATTGGTGTCTGCCTTGCAAGCCATTGCGCAGCGGCGCGGCCAAACCGTCGCGCAACTGGCCATCGCCTGGGTCCTGCGCCGCAGCGAGGTAACCGCCGCCATTGTCGGCGCCAGACAGCCGGAGCAGATTCTGGCGACTCTTCCCGCTGGCGAGTGGGTTTTGGACGCAGGCGATCTTGCGGCTGTTGATCAAATTCTGGGAGCCTGATGGTGTTGCCGCGTTGTTTGACGCTTACGGGAGCGCGCTTGGACAGGCGCCCTTGACTGATGGGGCTCTGCAACTGGCATCTGGAAGCAACCGGATCGGTTTTCGCGCCGAGCCGGTTGCCGGCTCTATGCGCGTGAAGGTAACATTTTTTTGCGTTGGCGCATCTTATGGCTGATTTGGGCGTATATTACGGCTTGTGCAGTGCGGTGTC
>CAZMFH010000337.1:0-2444 GCA_964565485.1 uncultured Verrucomicrobiota bacterium
TCGGGCAATCCAGGAATTTAAAAACTATGTTTTGCCGGCTGGCGCGGCGGTGGATATGGAGACCATGGTGCTTATGGTTGCGCAAGATCCGTATCAGCCGTTGGAGCGCTGGACGGAAATGGCGGCCAAAATTTATCGTCCGCGCCTGACCGCCAAACCGTCGGCCGGGTGGTTCGGCTGGAGCTGGGTGGATGCTTTTGGCGTGGAAAATTATGAACGCGTGGTTTTGCGCAATATGCAGGCTATTCGCCGGCGTTTGGCCGGTTTTGGCGTGGATTATATCTGGATCAATATTGGCAACCTCAAGGATGGTTTGCCGGGGAACTGGCTGGATTTCAGTCGTGAATTTTTCCCGCATGGCATGGAAAATGTCATAAAACGCATGATTAAGGAAGGGTTCAAGCCCGGATTCTGGATTGCCCCGTTCTGGGTGGCGGAAGGCAGCGCCGGGTATCGCGAGAACAAACAAAATCTGCTCCGCAATCTGGATGGCACTCCGGTTGATGACGGTGAATGGCCATGGGATTACAAACATCCCAAAGGACGGCGCGCGCACAGATTCCGACTGGACGGCAGTCATCCGGCGACAATTGCGTATTTGCAAAAAGTGTTTCGGCGCTATCGCGAATTGGGCTTGCGTTATTTTATGGTGGATTTTCTGTATGCCGGCATGATTGGCAAGAACATGACCTGGCATGATCAGAAAATGCTGCCCGGTCAGGTTTATTGGCACGCCATGCAGGCCATTCGCCGCGTTACCGGCAAGCGTATTCATCTTCTAAGCTCGACCGGCACGACGCTGGGGAATGTCGCTTGCGTGGATGCCGCGCGGATTGGCGCGGATTACAACGAAGGGCGGCATCTTGCGCCGGGCACGTTTTTTTATCCGGCGACCAAGCTGATTAATGATTTTAAGAATATCTGGTCGCATCAATCGGCGATTCAGAGTTTGGCGGCGACCTGGTTCACGCATGGCAAGTTGTATTTGAATGATTCGAATTCCATTGCCGTGGACAAGCCCATCCCTCGCAATGAAGCGGAAATTGCAACGACGGTGTTTGGTATGAGCGGCGGGCCGATGATGATCGGCGATGATATTGAGCGTCTTGATCCGGAGCGGCTGGCTTTGATCAAGAAGGTTCTGCCGCGTCTGCCACAACAGGCTTTTCCAGCGGATCTTTTTGAGAGTCCGGCGCCCAACGATTATCCGAAAATTTTTGTGTTGCCTGTTCGCATGGAGTGGGGCCGTTGGTCGGTGGTGGCGGTTTTCAACCTTTCCGACAAGCCTTTGCAAAAAAAATTAACTGCCGCGCAATTGCGCATGCCGGAGGGACGCGCTTGCTGGCTTTATGAATTCTGGGAGGAACGTTATTGGGGCGAATTTACGGACTCGTTTGTTGCCGATGTGCCGCCGGGCAGTTGCCGGGTCTATCGGGTCGAGCCGGCACGCAGGCATCCCTGGTTATTGTCCACCGACATGCATATTCGGCAGGGGATAGAGATTCCTGCGCTTCATTGGGATGCGCGCCGGCTGGCGTTATCGGGAACTGTTGCCCGTCCGCGCGGCGAGCGCGGCAACCTGATTTTTATTGTTCCGCCCGGATTGCGTTTGAAATATCCTGAAGGATATTGGATTGCCAAAGATGGACGGGACAAAAATTTGATTGTTCGCAAGGAAATAAGCTTCAAGCGCTCGCGCATGTCTTTTACGGTTGATTTTGAGGCGTATAAATGATTGGCGCGCTTGGCGGAGCTTGATGTTGGAATATTTGCAGAAAGGCTGAGTGCAAAATGCGGGAACAAAATAAAATTTATTTGGCCGGCAATCTGCCCGGATACGCGCAGGGCGGGGTGGTGGCGGATGGATTGGGGTATTTTGTCGCCGGTTCACGGCATTTGTGTTGTGGGAAAAATTATCCCAATGTGGCGGCATTTGATCTGAAAACACTGCGTATCGTGCGCACTTATGATTTTGGCTTGCTTGGCGACAGCACCCCGCTGGTTGTTTCTCAGAAAAACGGCAATTGGATCGTGATCGGCCATGAGGGGCGGCGCAATCGAACGGTTGCCTATCATCGTGATTCAGGACGTTTGGCATGGATCAGCGCCGCCAATCAGCCGGGCGATATGTTTTTCGGTTTTTCCTATTATACGCGTTCCGACGGCGCAAAGATGTTACTGGTACGCGCTGATGACGGATTGCATGCCGTCTCCGCCGAGAATGGTCGGGAAGTCTGGCATGTTCGGCGCCAGGGCGGAATGACGCCGGCAGTGGATCAAAAGGCGGGCGCTGTTTATTATCAATCGTGCGGATGTTTGGATAAAATTAATGCGGCAACCGGACGGGTGATTAAAAGTGTGCCGGTGTTTTTTGGTCAATCCGGCGAGTCGGCTAAATGTGTTTCCGGCAATACACTGCTTGTGAAAGATCAATATGGTTGTTT
>CAZMFH010000338.1:0-2443 GCA_964565485.1 uncultured Verrucomicrobiota bacterium
TACAATTTCAACGTATTTGCGCAAAAATCAAAAAAGGAACAAGAAATGAAAATCGCAATTCTCACCGACATGGAAGGCGTGGCCGGCATCATGAACTTCAAGGACTGGTGCAAACCGGACGGAATTTATTACGAAAAGGGTTGCCGCCTGATGACGGAAGAAGTCAACGCCTGTGTTGACGGGCTTTTTGAAGGCGGGGCAACGGAAGTGATCGTTTCCGACGATCATGCCGGCAGCAATCCCGGCAACATAGACCCCGAACTGATTGACGAACGAGTCTGGCTCAAACGCGGACATGCCGCCGAGATCTATCCAACCGGCCTGCTTGATAAAACTTTTGACGGCCTTGTATTTGTCGGCCAGCATGCCAAGGCCGGAACGGATTTTTCGCATATCACCCACAGCATGATGTGGAATATTATTGATTACAGCATCAACGGCATCTCTATCGGCGAATACGGCCTGAATTGTCTGTGCGCCATGGAACTGGGCGTACCCACCATTCTCGCCTGCGGCGAACAGGCGCTGGTCGAAGAAGCGCAAAAACTCACTCCCGGTGTGGTCGGTGTGTCCGTCAAGCGCGGATTGAGACCGGACGGCCTGGAGGATTTTACGGCCGAGCAATACAGCCGCGCCAAACTCTCCGCCGTCCATATGGCGCCTAAAATGGCGCGCAAAAAAATCCGCGCCGGCGCCATGGAAGCGATGGCGAAATTAAAGACTGCCAAGGCATCGTTCCGCTACCCCGACCTCAAGCCGCCCTATAAACTGACCGTCAAAACCCGTAAAACGGAAACTGAACCAGTTCAGACCAAAGTCAAGGAACATCCTTCCAGCTATATAGCGCTGATGAACATGAAATAACCCGCAGGCGCGCGGCAGGCCAGCAACCAGAATAGCACCAAAGATTCCCATGTGATAACTGTTTAACACCTTCAGGAGGTAGCTGCCGTGAGGCGGTGGTGATCGAATTATTATGCGGATACCTTTTGCCAGCATGTTTGTAACTCAGAAAATATTTGCAATAAAATCCGGCGCTCCTTGCGCAGAATTTTATTGGAAACGGCATAATGAATTTTGAGGTAATCACCGGTTTTGACGGCAGTTGTCCCTATGCCGATCACGGCGTCCAGCGGGAAGGCGCAACCAAAGCAATTCTTTTCCCCAGCCTGCGCCGCATGGCGGGACAAAGCGAGGAAACGCCCGGGGCCGGCGGACGCTTTTCGACACGCCTCCGCAACCCCTCTCCGCAAACCACGGAGGCAATTATTGTCGTTGACTGGGAACACCCCAAGCGCATGGCTGGCGTTGACATCGGCTATATCCGCCCGGCAAACACAGCGGAATGGACGATGATCCCTGGATTCCGGCGCGGCGCAACCCGCATAGAATATCATCTGGCGCTGGCGCCGGGGATTACCGAACTGGGTCTCTACCCGGAATTTAATTACAGCGCTTGCTCTGATTGCGTGCGTGAGAGCGCCCGGCGCGGCGCGCAAAGCGCGGTCATCGGCCAAAGCCGCGAACAAAGAAACATCTGGATGCTTACCATTCCTTCGCCCAATACAGAAGCGCGCAATTTTTTCCTGCAGGCGCGCGATCATGCCTACGAAACCGCCGGCTCCTATTGCGTGCTTGGCATTCTCGATCTGCTGCTTGCCCCATCGCCAAGCGCCGACTACCTGCGTTCAAAATTCAACTTCCATATCGTACCCATGACCAATCCGGACGGCGTCCATAACGGCATGAGCCGCCTGACCTGGGAACAAGGCGCCGACATGAACAGAATCAACACCGTCGCTGATCCGGCACATGACGCTTTGCGGGCGGCCATTGACCGACTGCAACCGGCGGCGCACATGAACATTCACAACTGGAGCGACAAATTCACCGACGGCCTCCTGGCCAATGAACGCAGCATCGCCGAACGCATTCTAACGCACATGCCGGCCGACAGCGCGCATTACAAACGCTGGAAGGTGGAAACCGCAGAAGATATCATCCGCAAAAACGGGTGGGAAAATCTTTCGCCCGCAGAACTGCGTGAAAAACGCCGGCCAGCATGGTCCTGGAAAAATTATTGTCAGGACAAATTCGGCGCTTTGTGCGTCAACTTTGAATTTCCCTGGTTTGCGCTCAACACTGCCGACATGCGCGCAAAAGGCGCGCGCGCCTTCATTGCTTTTGCCCTGGCAGCCATTGAGGAAAGAAACTGGTAGGCTTAATCGGAAGCCACCGTAACCTTTTGCACCTCCTCAACCGTCGTCAACCCACGCAGAATTTTCTTAAAGCCGTCATAGCGCATCGTTTGGAAGCCAACGCTGTGCGCGTATTTGTAAATATCGAGAATCGAAGCGTTGCGGGCGATATATGCGCGCATTTCGTCATCTATGATAAACAGCTCATGAATGGCAATCCTACCGGCATAACCGGTGTAATTGCA
>CAZMFH010000339.1:0-2443 GCA_964565485.1 uncultured Verrucomicrobiota bacterium
GCGTGGCCGAGGATTCGGCGCCGATGCCCGGTCGGTTTTCTATCGTGAGCTTGCCGTAATGCTGCGCGCCGGATTGCCGCTTGTGCCGGCTTTGGATATGCTCATTCAGGCGCCGGATATGCGCGCGGCCGGTTCGGTGTTGGCGGCGCTGCGTGATTCCATCAAGGAAGGCGAAGCCCTGGCCGATGCGCTGGCGCGCGTCAGCCGTCAGATTGGCGCTTATGAGCTGGCGGTGCTTGCCGCAGGCGAGCGGGCGGCGGCGCTTGATCGGGTTTTGGAGCGGCTGGCCGATTTTATGGATGCCATGAACCAGTTGCGTGATCGTATCATTACGGCATTGATTTATCCGGTTATGATTTTTATGGTGGCTGTTGGGATGGCTGTCGGTTTATTGGGCTTTGCCGTTCCGCGCATCGGACGCTTGCTCGCGGATCAAGCTTCCGGCGGTTTGCCTTTTCTGACCGGTTTGATGATCAATTTGGGCGCCGTTTGCGCGCGCTGGGGTTTGCCTTTCCTTGGTCTGCTGGCGCTTGTGGCTTTCGGAATTTGGCGCAATTTACGGAATGCTCCCGATAAAATCCGCGCTTGGGATCGTCGCTTGTTCGCATTGCCTGTTGTCGGGCATGGCTATCAGTTGTTGGTCTCATTGCGCTTTGGACGCACACTGGCTTTGTTGCTGAGAGGCGGAGTGCCGTTGGTTGAAGCCTTGCCGATGGCCGGCGAGGCGACGGGCAGTTCATGGATTCGCGCCTGTCTTGAGCAGGAGGTCGAGTCGGTCCGGCATGGCTTGAGCTTGGCCGATATGTTGCAGCGCATTGATCCGTTCGGCGCCACGCTTGCCGGTTGGGCGCAGGTCGGCGAAACCAGCGGAGCTTTGGCCGATATGCTGGAACATGCCGGATGCAGGTTGCAACGTCAGTGGGAACGCTATTTGGCGCGCCGCATGAGTCTGGTTGAGCCGATACTCATTTTAATGATCGGCATCTTCGTTTTGCTGGTTGTTTTGGCCGTGCTCTTGCCGATTTTTACCCTGAACCGGCAGCTTGTGTGAGCGGCTGATTGGTCAGGGATTGATCGGCGCATTTTTGAATCAGCAAGGCGGTGCGTGAGGAAGCAAGCACTTCGCTGCTGCAAAGCTCATCCGGTTTGCCAGCCCCCTTTATTTCGTTTAAAAATGATTCGAGATATTGCGCGGCTTGCGCTTCCGGCGCATTGATCCGGCATGGTTCTTTGGCGCCGTTTTTGTAAATGGTTATATGTTTGTCGGCCAGCGCCATTTCCAGGATGCCGTCCGAACCCCAAAAAGTGAAATGCCAGTAAAGCGGATGTGTGTAACCAAAACTGTCCGGCATCAGATAGGAAACATCACCCAGCACTCCGCATCCGTTGTCCATGGTCAGCATCATTTGGGCGGCATTTTTGAAAGCGGGTTCCTGGCGGCAAGTGTTCCATTCGCGCGCGCAGTTGAGCATGGCGAATTTTTGTCCGGTGATGCGCGGAATGCAGTTGAACGCATGAATGGCGATATCATTGATTGTGCCGCCGTGTTTGCCTGGTTCAAAATACCAGTTTGGGCGTGTGCCGTAGAGCAGGGGATGTTGTCCGCCGAACGCAACAGCATGTGTTTCGCCGATCTCTCCGGCTTGGATGGCGCGCCGCGCGGCAATGGTCAGGGCATTGTCGCGCATGCTGAACTGACAGCCGACAGCGCGGCCCCGGTCGCGCGCCAGGCGTTCGATTGTGTCGAGTTCCATAAGACTGGTGCAGATCGGTTTGTCGCTGATGATGTGTTTGTCATTTTCAAGCGCCTTGATTGACAGGGCGCCGCGCCGTCCGTAATAATCGCCAATGGCAATGATGTCGGCATCGGTTTCGTCAAGCATGCGTTCGAAATTATCATGGGTCAGATGAATTTTGCCTTCGGCAAGCAATTGGGCGTATGTGGCCTGATCTTCCTCGCAGGCGGCGACTATTTCGGCATCGGCTCGGTTTTGCAGGCTTTGATGAACGGCGCGGATATGGCCATGGCGGAACCCCATGAATGCCACGCGTAATTTTTTCATGATGTTTTTTCCGGGAATTGTTATGGCATCCAGTTGGATCCTGGCGCATTATTCATTTGATCCTCGCGCAGAGCGACAACGGTCATGACTTTGGGGACGAAATTCCGTGTTTCGCGCGGCAGGAAGACGGCAATTTCCGCGAAGTTTTCCGCCGTATGTTTTTGCAGGAGTCGCGCCACCCGGCCTTCTCCGGCGTTATAAGCTGCCATGGCCAGCGGCCAACATCCAAACTGACGGTGCAGGAACTTAAGGTAACGTGCTGCCGCCGTGGCATTGCGCTCCGGGACGATGCGCTCATCAATTGTTCCTGTGCGCAGGCCGAAGCGCTTGGCGGTTGCCGGCATCAGCTGGAAAAGTCCGGCTGCCCCGGCACCACTGAC
>CAZMFH010000340.1:0-2430 GCA_964565485.1 uncultured Verrucomicrobiota bacterium
GCCGGCATAAATAATTTCGCCGGTCAGAGGTCGGACAAAAACCTCAGATGGCCCGCCGGCTAGGGACAAACGATCTTCCGCCGCATAATGTTCGTAACCAAACACCAAAATCGCATGCTGCGGCAAATCAGGCAATATGATTGTGGCATAAACAGGGCATTCGCGATCCGCCGCCAAAAAACCGGATGAATGCGGATTCCAATGCTCTTTCAACCCCACCACGCCGCGCAACAAGCAAAAGGGACCCACAACGCGCCCATCGGGACATTCCAGACGCAAATAAGGATCGCTCAATTTGATATTGGGCCAGTAATTGCGGCGCGCCTGTAATTCATGGATGGCGGCGCGCCCCACGCGCGGCCCGCCGGTCAAAGCGACATTTAAAACAAAGCGCGCATCGGAACAAACAGCTTGGAGATGATAATAAAAAGGCGTAGTCATTCCGTTGACATGCGCCGGAAACTCAATTCGGCGTTCCGGCCAAATCTCGGTTTCCGGCACAGCCTCATTGGAATCCACGCGCACCGCGCAAAGAAAAACATTACGCGCCCCCGCAAGCCCCGGAGAATCAAACGCAATCACACCAGACCGGTCAAACGCCAGCGCCTCATCCGTAAATTGCGCCACAAGCCGATCATTATGCCGGCATTTGAAAACGCATCCGGCCACATCAAGACACAATTCGCATTCGGCGCCGTGTTTGCCGTCCGACACGCCGGCAGGGAAAACAGGCTCATCAATTTTTGACTTGGCAAGCGTCTGATAATTGCCTGCACGATAAAGTCCCCAAACAATTTCAAGCCCCTGCGCGTCCCAATGCAACCTCAAGCAATAACCGGAGCGGTTTTCTTGATTATACCGGAAAAAGACAAGCAAACCCAAGGCGGAACTGTAATCGTCAGCTTTAAGACGCAAGCGCAAAGTAAAATCACGAAGCCGCGGCATCATCGGCAAATGCTTGTTGCCGGGAAATGTGATCCAATACGCATTGCCGCGCACCTCGCCCAGCTTATGAAAAAGATCGGCATGCTGCTCGACCAGCCAGCCGTCAGGAAACTCGCCATCGGCATGCGCCGCAAAGTTATCGTCAAAATACGTCTTCACTAACCAAGGTGTTTCCTTATCGTTTGCGCCAACTTCTTCGCCTTGGCTTGAACCTCGGATTCCGAAGACTTCATGGTTATGCCAAACCCCGCGCCCAACCCCTTGTCCCACACGCCGACGCTAAAAATCAAGGTGCGACTCAACAAGGCATCCGTTTGCGGAAGCATGCCCTTGGCGTAACGGATCGGTTTGCCCTTGTAATACGGACAGGTAAAGGGACAGCCCTCGCCAGTAATGGTTCGTTTGGCCAGAAAATGTTCCATATTATTATAAACATGCCAGCCGGACTTGGCCAACGTGTTGCAGCCGAGTTCCAAACCGATTTTTTCGGCAATCTGTTTCTCCGGGAAAAACACAACAAGAAGCGAAGCCAGATCGCCCTTCGGATCCGGCAACTCGCGGAATTCGATTCCTTTGATACCGGCAATGGCCGATTTTAAAACCGCCTTGCGGCGGCGCATGATTTTACGCATTAAAGCAACTTTTTTTAACTGCGCGAGGACGATTGCGCCAGTCAATTCCGTCATGCGGAAATCCAGCCCCAAGACAGTCCGATTGCCCTGTTCAACGCCCTGGCGCAACGGCAGATGCCCCTGGTCATGCAAGGCGAAAGCGCGGTTAAAGAACGCTTCGTTCTGCATCGCGATCATTCCGCCATCGCCGGCGGTGATGGTCTTGAAAAAATTGAAGCTAAAGGTTCCGGCATCGCCATGCGCGCCCACCGGCTTGCCTTTATAAGTTGCGCCCAAAGCCTGGGCGCAATCTTCAATCAGCAATAACTTATGTTTTTTGGCAATTCTTTTGATTTCGTCTATGCGTCCGGGATTACCCAGCATGTGCACAAGCAAAATCGCCTTGGTGCGCGGTGTAATTTTTTTAGCCACATCCTGCGGATCGAGATTGAGCGTTTTATCCACTTCCGCAAGCACCGGAATGGCGCGCGCATAAATTATCGAAGTGATGCTGGCAATAAACGTGTAGCCCGGCACAATCACTTCATCGCCCGGCCCGACACCCAGCGCGGAAAGCGCCACCCAAAGCGCGGATGTGCCGGAGTTGACCGCCACAGCATAACGTGTGCCGCTGAATTTGGCGAATTTTTTTTCAAGCTCCCAGACCTTGGCCTTGAAAGCCGGATTGGATTTGTCGCCGTAACGGAACAAATACCCCGCCTCGATCACTTCCAATAAAGCCGCTTTTTCCTCTTTGCCGATCATATCGCTTCCCGGTCCCGCCATAATGTCCTCCCCTATGTTTTACTCCACCGCCTCACGGCGGCGGCTACTTAATGTTTTTCGTTCAATGCTGCAATCAGATTTTCCACGG
>CAZMFH010000341.1:0-2405 GCA_964565485.1 uncultured Verrucomicrobiota bacterium
TTTTATCAAGGGGACAACCGTGCGGACTATCGGCGTTTTAGGGTTCGGCAAGGAAAAAAGTTTTTTTGGCGATCCGTATTTCGGCCATGTTATGGCCGGCATTAACGCTGTTTTGAGCGAACGCGGCCTTCCATTCCTGTTTGTGGATGCATCGGCGCAGGGGCATTGCGCGAAATGTTTTCTGGATTTGCCGGTTGGCGGCATTCTGGCGGTTGGTTCTTCATTTTGGCAGCGCCGCGCACTGGAGTTAAAGAGCTTGGCGCGGCGTTATCCGCTGCTTGTCGTCGGCGCGCTTCCAGAAGATGCCGGTCTGAATAGTGTCGGCAGCGATTACCTCAATGATTCACGCAAAGGCGTGGAACGCTTGATCCGGGCCGGACATAAGAATATCGCCGTATTTGCCGGAACAACCATTCCTGAGCGCCTGGCCGGGTTTCGGTCGGCAATGGAAGCGCGCGGGATTCCTCCGGACGAGCGGCTGATTTTTACGGAACCGTCGCGCGAGCTAATTCCGGATATAATAAAAAAACTCTTGCAACTGCGTCCGACAGCCGTTTTTTTTGCCAACAACTCTGCCATTGCCCTGATTTTGCCGGATATCCTGCGCGCCGGTTTGCGACCGGAAATATTGGCTTGCGATGATTTGCGCGATATCCTGCCGCGGACGCCGCTGGTTTTCTCGATTATCCGGCAGCCGATGGAAAAAATGGGCCGTGTTGCCACGGAATCTTTGTTGGGTTTGATAGACGGCAAACTCACTCCGCCGGTTACGGTGGCGCTCAGTTCGGAAATTATCACGGCCGGCAATGCGGAAATACGTCCAATGCCAAAGATCGAGGATACAACATTAAACGAAAGGACTGCGGCAAATGTATGACTTGATTTGTTTTTGTAAATGGTGCCAAAAGCTTGCGCCGGAAGAAATCGCGCGCAATTTGAAGCAACTTGGTTTTGACGGCGTGGATCTGCCGGTCCGAACGGGCGATCCGATTGATCATGCCAATGCGCCTAAAGAACTCCCACGCTGGAAAAAAATCTTTGAAGATCACGGGTTGCGTCTGGAACGACTGGTAACCTTGCTCAAAACCGCCGATTTGGAAGCCGAACGGCTGTTGGCAACCTGCCACGAACTGGGAATCAAGAAAATACGTATTGCCGATTATTCCTTCAACAAGGTTGCCAATTATAACGCTGTTTATGAAGAGGCGCGGCGCAATCTTAAAGGCTTGGAAAAAATCTGCGCCAAGCACGGCGTATCCGGCGGCATTCAAAATCATTCCGGCGACAGGTTGGCCGTCAACATCAGCTCGCTCATGCGTGTTGTGGAGCATTGCGATCCGAAGTGGATCGGCATTCAGTATGATCCGGGCCATTGCGCGCTTTCCGGCGAATTGCCGCGTTGCGCGTTGAATCTGATGGGACCATACTGCCAGAGCGTAAATTTCAAAGGACCACGCTACCTGAATTATATTAATCCGACAACCGGACAGTTAAACTATCGCTTTATGATTGGTCCGTTGCGCGATGGCATGTTGAATGTCCCCCTCGTTCTGGCGGAATTGCAAAAAGCCGGCTATACTGACCCGATCAGCATTCATGCGGAATATGGCGCATATTTCTATGAAGTTACCAAAAACCTTGAAGCCACCAACAAACTTGTTGCGGCAGATGTGCAATATGTTCGGGAATGCATGAGCAAAATGCAGTGACAGGAGGCAATGATGATCATTGAAGGCAAAAAGATTATTTCGTTTGTTCTGCTGTTGACGGCGTTCAATTTTGCGTTTGGTGGAGAACTAACTCCTGAAAAAATCAGTCAGGAACTTACCATCGTTACAACATCCAACCTGAATGCCGATGTTTGGGGGTTGGTTGTTCCCGAATCGCTTGTGCCAATTTTTGAATTGGATGCTGCTGATCCGGAAGCGCGTGATTTATGGCCGATCTTGCCGGAACAAGCCGTATTTTCCGATGGCACGCTTAAGTTTGCCTTGCGTGGCGGCAAGGCCATGCTCGGCATCGGCAACTGCGAAAACAAATTGCCGGCCGGCCGCCGGGCGAATTTTGGCCAGCGTTTTACGGTGGAAATTGAGGTGGAACAGGCGGATGCCGGGCCAATTGTCTGGACCCTGGTTCCGTGGACGGCAGGAACACGCACCCGTTTATATGAATTGGCAGACTATTACGAAGCATCTGCTAAAAGAAGAAAAACAGATGTCAACAAGGATGTTGAACAAAATGTTTGGAGATTTTGTCGGCGTAAAACGGAAGGATCGGGCAGGCACCTCATTCGCATTGAAGATACGGGGGCTTTCTATAGAAGGCAAAGCAATCAGCCGTTTGACGGTCTGGAACTGGAAATTGAAGGGACAGCCGGCGCCCAGGTGGCAATCCGGAAAATCAGG
>CAZMFH010000342.1:0-2398 GCA_964565485.1 uncultured Verrucomicrobiota bacterium
GAATGTGCAACCATATAATTTGAATGGTGATCCACAAGGCGGAAAATGATATTGCAAGAATAATACCCGTCAGCAAGGTATTACCCTCCTTTCGCTATATTTAATAATTTTTTAAAGAAGGACAATATCATCGCCCAGCGCCGTCCTTGAGGCGTAATGTGACAGATTTGACCCGGTTCCTCGACCGTGATCATGCCTGCTTCCGCAAGATGAGGAATGCGACGCCGATAGGCTTTGTCCTGTCCATCCTCCATTTGGAAGCCTGCAAGCAATTCAGCAGTCGTGCGCCCTTGCGGTCCGGCAAGCAGAATGTCTCTCAGAAGGGTCATGGAGAATCCCGCCACGAAACCAAAAAAGAAATCAATATAACTATGGCAATTAAGCAAAAAGATAACGTAACCGTATAATAATTCCAACCATGCGGGCACGCCTAACCAGGATTGGGGCAATATCCATAAATTGGAGGGAGTGCAATAATATGCCAAGAAATAAATTGGCGACCAGATCGCGATGGACCTGAAGAATAACCGTCCATGACGTTTAACCCGCCAAAGACGGGCAACCGCAAAAGTTGCCAGAACGTAGGCGGCAAATACAAATAACGAAACAATTAAACCTTTCATCGTGTCCCAATGCAATCACAAGTCGGTCGTTCAAGCGTTTTTGGAAAAAACTTGAGCCGGCAGATTTTGAAGAGCTTGTCGTAAATGTGTCAGGTAGTCGGCCAGCGCCGCCTGATTATTGGCCTCCGGCGCCCATGCGGGAAATTGTGTTGTATGAGGGCGAAATGGTCCGGCGGTGGTTTCATGAATAACGAAAAAGGCGGATTGGACGATCAGCGTGTGGAAATACGGCTGATTAATGCGGAAGTAAAAAGTTTGGTTTGACGAAGGGGCGCCAAGCGAAATAACTTGAGCAATCTTGCCGGTATCGTCAAAAAGCACCAAATCAGCGGCGCCTTCAATAACATGGAAGGATTCGCTTTTGTTGGGATGAGCATGCGGACAGATGCATGTTTTATGCCCCAACGCAATCAGCATTTCATGAACGGTGTCTTCAGCATTGCCGTGAGCGCATAATCTGGCGCGTTGACGCGGCAGCCGGGCTGCTTCATGTTTGAGAAAATTTACCGTGTTTGGAGTTGCCGTTATAACGGCTGCGTCTATGCCGTAAATACCTTCGCCCAGATTTTTGTAATTCATGCTGTTTTCTCATCAATCACAATTGTAAATATGCCGGGCAATCACCCCGGCGGACAAAACCAACATGCGAAACGGCGAAATACATTGAACTGTTCGGTTCGCATCTTGCGTGCCTGCTCGCTCATCAACTGCGGCTGTATTCCACCAGATCCATCCAGTGATGCAAAACGGCCGCATGGCAGGTTTCCGCCCCGCCATACGTTGTGGCCGGCACAAAGATATTCAATGTTCCGCTGCGCCGCAGGGGATTATCGCCGTCCAGCGCGGAAAGCGTCACTATATCCAACCCGCGCTCGGCGGCCACCTGCACGGCTGCAAGAATATTCGGCGAACGCCCCGAACTGCTGATGGCCACAAACATATCCGCCGGCCGCGCGCGCCGCGAAAGCGGCTCGGAAAAAACAAATTCATAGCCCATATCGTTGGAAATTGCCGTAATCAACGACAAATCCGAAAACACTTCCGTATGCAAGTGCGCATTTTTCGCCAGATCCGCCGCCATGTGGCTGGCCATCGCCGCGCTGGCGCCATTGCCGGCCAAAAAAATCGTTCCACGGTTGCCGCGCAGCCGCAAGGTCATGTTCTGCCAGGCGGCAAAACCGGCTTCGGCGCCAATCTCACAACCATCCTCGCCGCGAAAAGAAATATTTTTCAAAAGATTGGAGAATTGTTCAACATGATCCTTCCAAGAATCGTATGCCATGGCATTACCCTTCCCTGTTCAATCGCTTTTTGAGCCGTCAGGTAAAATGGTTTTGGATAAGACGACATTGGCCAGTTGATTGCTGTCCGTTAAATTCGCGCCGAACAAATTCGCGCCGGTCAGGTCCGCTTGAAAGAGGACGGCTTTGGTCAGGTCTGACCCCATTAAAAAAGCGCCCCGCAAATTCGCCTTTGTCAGATTCGCGCCTTTGAGTTTGGCGTTGATCAGCGTGGCGCCTTCCAGATCGGCCTCCTTTAGAATGGCGTCTTCCAGATTGGCGCCGGTCAAATCCGCCCGGCACATTTGCGCCGAAGACAAGACTGCCCGCTTTAAATTTGCATTTTGCATTTTCGCCATGATCAGATTGAGCCTGCTCAGGTCGGTGTTTTCCAGAACGGCATTGCGCAAATCCTTGCCGATCGCGCTGCTCCGCGCGCGCTGAATGGATTGCGCGGCGGTTAATTTTGCATCCGCCGGTTGCTTGGGTTTAATG
>CAZMFH010000343.1:0-2378 GCA_964565485.1 uncultured Verrucomicrobiota bacterium
AAGGCAGTAATCTCCGGTTGGCAAACGACCGGCAGCGGTGAAATCTTTAACCACTATGCCGAACATATCTCAAAAACATCGCTGGAAGCCGCCAAGCGTTTGGATGATAGAAGAATTGCCTCGGCGCTTTTGCCGGAAGAGCAGGTGGTTTTGCGAAAATTGCTGGAGCAAACACAATCGGCGCTTACGACCGGATGTGTAGCTGAAGCTTGGCAGATTGTCAGTTCATGGCCATTTATCTGGCATGCGCATTTCCTGGAGCGCCAAAGCGAGGCGCTGGAGCAGATAACCGAACATAATCCGCCGGCGCCGGATTTGAACCGCAACATGCTTACAGCCAAACACACCGTTGCTCCGCCAATTATTGACGGCGCTATTGATGATGCCTGTTGGGAAAATGCCGAAGCACAAAGCGGTTTTATTGATAAAGACGGCAATCCCTCGCAACTGGGCACAACCGTGCGCGCGGCATGGGATGAAAAATTTCTTTACCTTGCTTTTGAATGCCGGGACAATTTTCCGGGGCAAATCAAGGCGGATGCAGCCACAGAGCGGGAAGTTATGAGAGGAGACGATTGCGTGGTTTTTTTGCTTCAGCCGGATTTGGAACGCAGAGGGCATTATCAATTGGCTTTTAATCCGGCAGGCCAAAAGTTTGATCAGCAGGATTTTGATTATGCGTTTGCGCCTGATTGGCAGGTGGCCGTCCAGCGCGGAACAAATAACTGGACGGCGGAAGCCGCTTTTCCGTTTGACGCTTTGGGGCGACAACCATCTTACGGCGTCGTGTGGGGCGCCAATTTTGCGCGGTTCTTTCGCAACAACTTATTGCCTTGGTCGGTTTGGAATTACATGCCGCCTCCGCCGGATTTTCATAAGCCGGAACACTATGGACAATTGAATTTTCAGTAGTATTGCTTTCAAAATGAGAACTTTCTCTATAAATATGATCTTGCTGCTTTATGCCTGGATTTATCCGGCTGTGTCGGAAGCTGGAATTTTTTATGAGCAAGAGTGTAATATTCTGCATATCCTGGATTATCCGGAAGATGAGCCGGCCACTTTGCGCGTGCTTTTCGAAGCGGATCAGCAAAACGGCTGGGGTAAAGTGCAATGGGCAGAAAACTCCAATACATACATTGTGGATGCTGGTATCTGGGTAGGGGATGCGGATGGTTATAGCTCCTTTTTACGGATTGGCGCGCCGCAACAACAAACTACTTTAATCATACGCGGATCGCTTTGGGTGCGTTCGGCGGCTTCCGGCATTAAGCGCTCCGATGGATCGGATTCGATCATGAACGGATTGATAATCGGCGATCCCTCCGGCACGGGGGTAACCGCAACCATTTTATTCGATTGCGCCGTTCCGGGCGAACATGGTTTATATGCCGGATTCCGCGCCGGACCGGTTATTCAGAAAAACTGCAAACTGCGGATGGCCAATGCCTCCATCGGCGCACTGCATCCGAATGATCCGCCGCGCCGCTGGGGAAATCAGAATTATCTTATGCCCGGAAAATCCGGCGGCACATACACGATGGGCTGTCATACAATGGAGTGCCGGATCGAACATTGCCGATTTTCCGATTTTATTGGTCCGCTGTTTGCCGGTAGCGCCACTGCTGTTTGGGATGCGCGGCGGCGTATGTTGATTCCGGAAGACAAGTTCACTATCAAAAATTGTGTTTTTGAGCGTGGCGATGCGGCGCTTTTGGCCCAGCAGTTTGTTGTCGGATGCGTGTTTCGCGGATTGAACCGTCCGTTTAGGGACACCGGCACACTTGGCTTAATGGCTTTTGGTTGTGTTTTTGAAGAAAATCAGCAAAATTGGTATTTGGGCGGCTATGGCGCGCGCGACAGTTGGTTTGTTGATTGCCGATTTGCGCCGCAAAAGGCGCCTTTAATGATGAGCCAAAACAACAAACCTAATATCGCCAAAGGCATTGCGGCTTATCCCCGTGTTTATTTGGCCGAATCGGTGCGGGTTCGTGTGCTGGACACGGTGGGCAATCCGGTTAACGGCGTGGCGGTTGAAATGACCGGCGATGGCCCTGTTTTGCGTGGAACATCCACAACGGGACGTGATGGCTGGACAAGCGCCGACCCGTCAGATGATGCGCTTGTGATGAGCATTCGCCGCTATACGGCAACCGACAATTCCGCGCAACCGAATATAGCGGAAAAATTTTACTATCGTATTACAGCTGCTTCAGCCGGGCAAACGGTTGAACAACAGGTAAGCGCGAATGATTTTGAGCGGAAATTTGTATTGAGATTGGAGTAAAAATACGGATAGGGGAGGAAACAAATATGCAACGGAATTACCAAAGCATTCAAAAGTTTTTTTTGCTGTTGAGCCTTGCGCTCCTGGCGTT
>CAZMFH010000344.1:0-2375 GCA_964565485.1 uncultured Verrucomicrobiota bacterium
GAAGACAAGCGGATGGATTTTTTCCGTATCAAACCGAACAAGATGCAAGATGGCGTTGTCCAGATTCAGGCCTGTATGCAGACCGTAGTCGAAGCCCGAAGGGTGAATAGTTCGCAATATTTCATGAATTATTCAGGTTAAGATATCCAAATCGCCGCATTAACTGCTCATTTGCGACAGGAGTCCAAATAACTTGCACTTGTAGCTTGCACTTTCAACGGCGGCCTGTAGTCTTTGGTGGTGGCCGCAGGCCGCCTTGTTATTCATGCCCCGGCGCCACAGCGCCACAGGGCGCAAATATTCGTGCTTGGCAAACGCGCAAAAAAAAGGAATAATACACGGCCATGTTAAGAATTCTTGTTTTAAACGGGCCTAATTTGAATCTGCTGGGAAGGCGCGAGCCGGGATTATACGGGACGCAGACGCTTGATGATATTTGCAAAGCCTTGCAGGAACGCGCCGCTCAAATGGGTGTGGAATTGCAGCAGGCGCAAAGCAATCTTGAGGGCGATTTGGTTGCGCTGATTCAGCAAAGCCGTGGCAGGTTTGACGGCATTATTTTTAATCCTGCCGCATATACGCATACGAGCGTGGCATTGCGCGACGCCTTGCAGGCGGTGCCGACGCCTTGCGTCGAGGTGCATCTTTCCAATACGGCCGCGCGAGAGGATTTCCGGCATTCGAGCCTGACAGCTGGCGCTTGCCTCGGGCAGATCATGGGGTTTGGCGCGTTTGGTTATCATTTGGCTTTGATCGGGTTGGTGGAAAAAATTAGAACTGTTCAGCAAACGGGATAGTCAGGAGGCGTGCATATGCAAGTGGATAAGATCAAGGAAATTATAGACTTAATGACGGCAAACGGACTATCCGAATTCGAAATGGAGGAAAACGGAGCGCGTCTTGTTTTGAAAAAAGAAGGCAAGACGGCAGTCTTGCAGATGCCTGCGCCGCAGGCCGCTCCGGTTGCGTCGGCGGTCGCCGCTTCGGTTGCGCCGGCCGCGCCTCCCGCAATAGATGAAACGCGGTTTGCCATGGTCAAGGCGCCTTTTGTGGGCACATTCTATCATGCCCCGGCGCCGGATGCCGAACCTTATGTGACGGTCGGTCAGGAGGTTATGCCGGAAACAGTGCTTTGTATTATCGAGGCCATGAAGGTGATGAATGAGATCAAAGCCGAGGTGAAAGGCGTTATTCGTGAAATCATGGCGGAAAATGCGCATGCGGTTCAGTTTGGCCAGCCGCTCTTCAAGATTGAAAAAAAATAGGGGCCGGAAATGTTTGATAAAATCCTGATTGCCAATCGCGGCGAAATAGCTGTGCGTATTATTCGCGCCTGTCGTGAGATGGGTGTCAAGACTGTCGCTGTTTATTCGGATGTGGACGAGCATTCGTTGCATGTGCAATTGGCCGATGAAGCTATTTGTATCGGACCGGCGGCAGCTTCGGAAAGTTATCTGAAAATCGCCAATATTATCAGCGCCGCCGAAGTTGCCGATGTGGATGCCATTCATCCCGGATACGGGTTTCTTTCGGAAAATGCGCATTTTGTGCAGGTTTGTGAGAGTTGCAATATTACCTTCATCGGGGCGACTGCCGAAAATATCCAAAAAATGGGGCATAAAGCGCAGGCCCGGGAAACCATGCGCAAGAGCGGGGTTCCCACCATGCCGGGCAGTAATGGGCTGGTTAAAACCAAAGAGGAAGCTTTGGAGGTTGCGCATGCGGTGGGTTATCCGGTTCTGATCAAAGCCGCCGCCGGCGGCGGTGGAAAAGGCATGCGCATTGCACATAACGATGTCAGTCTCGCACAGGGTTTTCTGATGGCTTCCTCCGAGGCCGAACGGGCTTTCGGGAACGGCTCGGTTTATATTGAAAAATATATGGAACGCGCGCGCCATGTGGAAATTCAGATCATGGCCGATAATTACGGGAATGTTGTTCACCTCGGCGAACGTGATTGCAGCATTCAGCGGCGGCATCAGAAGTTGATTGAAGAAACGCCTTGTCCGGTGCTGACATCTGATCAGCGTCGGCGGATGGGCAAACTGGCTGTGCGCGCCGCCGAAGCCATTGGTTACCGCGGCGCCGGGACGGTGGAGTTTTTGCTGGATGCGACCGGTCATTTTTATTTTATGGAAATGAATACGCGCATTCAGGTTGAGCATCCGGTAACGGAAATGGCCACGGGTGTTGATATGTTGAAAGAGCAGATCCGGATTGCCGCCGGACGCCGGTTGTCTTTTGAGCAAAAGATGATTGATCCGCGCGGTCATGTGATTGAGTTTCGCGTCAATGCCGACGATCCCTGTAATGCGTTTGCTCCTTCACCCGGTCTTGTAGAGTGGGTCCATTTTCCCGGCGGACCTGGAGTGCGT
>CAZMFH010000345.1:0-768 GCA_964565485.1 uncultured Verrucomicrobiota bacterium
TTCTGCGGCCGTTCACCGGTATCGTGTCCGTTTGTGTTCCGCGCCGGCGAAGGCAAATAAAACAAGTGCGGCAAGATCAAGTTTGGTGCACTTCCAGAATTGCCAGTCCGCCGGCGCCAACATGTATATGCAGGCTTTCTCCCCGGACTTCCAGTGCCGTTGATTCCGGCCAGCCATACAAAAAACGCGCCGCTTTCATTTTGAATTTTGGCAATAAGGTTTCCCAAACATCAAAAGCCGGATTCAAAATACTGCCGCTATTTTGCGTGTCGCCGCGTCGGGCGCCACGCGGATTATATAGTCCCACAATCCAGGTTTGATCAGCTTCGCGATAATTGATTTGCATAACCAGATCAGCAGCACGCTCGAAGGGCGAAAATTGCTGTAATGCGGCGGCTAAAGTTTTGAATTGATTTGCTACCGGTATTCTTTCGATTTGACAAGGCCAATCGCTTTCTCCAACAGCAACAATTTGACGATAACTCGCAAAAGTTTCGGCCGGCGCATTTGAAGGAATAATATCAAAAAGTTCCGGATAATAACAGGGCGGATAATATCCGGCTTCCTGCAAGCCTGTCCATGCAGAATGCCCGGCGCCAACCAACAAGCCATAAAGCCCATTTTTGATCTGCGCCCATGCGATATCAATTGGACGCGGCTTATACCAGCGCGCCACAGGCCCGCTAAAGGGCGCGCCGGCAAACATAATCGGTGGGGGAACGCTAACATCAAGCAAGAGCGCTATGGGCACATATGGCACGCCAATAT
>CAZMFH010000345.1:778-2366 GCA_964565485.1 uncultured Verrucomicrobiota bacterium
ATTCGCGCGTAACCTGTCCATAGGAAGAAAGTCCGCCGGTATTCCAATCGAGGAGGTTATTTTCGGCGCCCCATTCTTCATGCAGCGTATGCGCGCCGGAAAGATAAGCATGGAAAAAAGTCCGCCGTTGCAAAGCCGTTGACGGGCCCCGCTCCGGACCGCAAGGCCAATTTGATTGCGCAAGTTCTTTGAGCGGACATTTCCAGGAAATGTCCGCCGGTTCGACAAAACAGGTTACGCCTCCATTCCAAGGAGCAAATGACACCCCCCATGGTTTGTCTGCCGCCTTTGCGGCGCCACGCAAAGCGGCAATCATAAATTGTGAACCATAAACCTCGGCAATTCCGGCGCGCGCGCCAAGACTAAAAAAATGCGGAAATGCCAAACCACCATGTCCTTCGGCTTCGCAATAGGCAAAAACTCCATGCGCCCGCGCGATTTGGCGTTTTGCGCCAACCATAATTTCGCGCCAGGCTTTTATATACGAAGCCGGGAATTTTCGACCGGCATAATCATCCAAAACGCCGTATTCCAGCCAGCGCGAAGCGCATGTCCAATCGAAAAAAGACCGCAATTGATCGGTAAGTACGGGTTCATCCAGGAAACGTTTGCCTTTTTCCGACAATCTTCCCCAGTCATTGAGCACATTGCAAACTGTTTCATGCATCTGCAACCCGAGAAAAGCATCGCCTAACAGATCGGCATAAGCATTTAAAAGCTTTTGGTCAAAGTCATAAACATAATAAGGCGCGCCACCGCAAATTCG
This sequence comes from uncultured Verrucomicrobiota bacterium, assembly GCA_964565485.1. GTDB lineage: Bacteria > Verrucomicrobiota > Kiritimatiellia > JAAZAB01 > JAAZAB01 > CAZMFH01. Next base: position 1,545 of record CAZMFH010000345.1, read on the forward strand.
GTCAACAATAAAAGGCGTGCGCTTTTCTTGGATAATGGCATGCAATTCTCCGCCAATCCGGGCCACATGATTAAAACGTAAATCATTGCCGCCCCATGGCGGATTGATTAAACGCACCCCGGTGGAGTTCCGCACCAAACCGGCTTTCTTTAAACCATGCCAATACCTGCCGGATGCCTCATACGTGTGCAAAAACGAAAAAGAGTTCCCACAATTCATTGTATCTGTCAGGCTTTGATTTTTCTACACCCGTAAGCACGTTAAGCGATTTGAACGGAAGTTTGCCAAGATCGTTATGTTTAAAATAATCCTTTGCGATCTGTGAAAATTCCTCGCTTTTGCATTGTTAATTTTGCATTGCTAATTTTAACTTTCTTTCTCTTACGCTTTCCGTTCTTTCTTCGTCCACGGATATTTTATCCTTACAAGCTCCCCGCCTTTGCGCGCCGATTCCGCCGCGTAAATGCCCGGCAACGTCATCCGCAAGCCTTCCTTCAAGCTGATTGGCGATGGCCCGCCTGAGCGAATGGCCTTGAAAAACGCATCCAGCATTGCGTAATCAACTCCATTATGACCGGCTTTAGCCTTTTCATTACTTGCATAGGCCGGCGGCATATAAAGATCAACCGGCAATTGGATCCAGGTTTTATTCAATTTATCCAGTTTCTGGGAATAGAATAAAGCCGCTTTTTGGTCTTTCGAATAACCGGATACAGTTTCAAAACAACCCTCGGTTGTAAAAAACTTGTAAGCGTGATGAGCGCCAACATAATTATTGATAAATGAAGTCAGCAGCCGAACGACAACGTTCGATTTTGTCCG
>CAZMFH010000346.1:0-1560 GCA_964565485.1 uncultured Verrucomicrobiota bacterium
TATTGAAAGATCCTTCCTTCGCTTCGAACACCATGCCGTTGGAGGATCGACGCAAAATTTGGCGCGGTTGGTATGAAGAACTTGAACAGCCGGCTATCGAAGAAACAAAATATCTGCGCGAATGCCGGAATTTTCTTTTCTATTACAGCCAGGATGAAGCAAATATTCCGCCGCGCGATTATCGGATTGCGTTGGCGGAATGGTATTGGAAAACCGTAACGCCGATTGATCCTTATCGCCCTTTGATGCAGGTCTATGCGCGCGAGATTCCGGTGGGCGATAATTGGACGCGTTGGTGTGATCTTCTTGGGTATAATGTCTTTCCCAATGCGCATGCCGGGGGGCATATTTACAATGAACCTGGCGCAGGTGCGGTTTATTATGCCTGCGAATTGCGCGAACGCTGTTGGCAGGACAACAAGATCATGTGGTTTGCGCCGTTTGCAAATCTGATCGAGCCGTCGCGGCAGCAAATCGGGATGAGCAAGGCTGACATGCTTTGTCAGGCCTATAGCGCGATTATTTATGGCGCGCGCATGTTGCTTTATTTTGCATTGCCCAATGTGGTTGGTCCGGATGCCTGGGATGCCTTGCGCACGCTCAGCGCGCAGGTCAAGGAAATGTCGCCGGCTTTGTTAAATGGCGATATAGCCCAGAATGTGCGTTATCAGGGAGAAGAGTTTCTGCCGCGTGAACGCAAAATTCCGATGGTCAACGCGGCGGTTTTTCAATATCCGGAAGGCGGTTATCTTTTGTTGGCGGCCAATGTGCGTGATTATGCGGTTCAGACCGAATTCAAGGTGGCCGGCGTGAAGCAGGCGGAGCGTTTGTTTGCAAATGAAGGCAAACTGGCGCTTACCGGCGGAGCGTTTCGCGATAAACTGGAGCCTTACGGTGTGCGTGCCTATCGGCTTGCCTTGGTGGAGCAGCCACAATGCGTTGAGGTGGAAGTTTCTTCAACTGCTTTAAAGGATGAGCGCGCAGTGCGCGTGGATATCGCGGCTATTTCCGCACAGTTGTTTTTGGGTAAAAATCACATTGCCAATCCGTGCTTCCGGCAGCAGACGAATCCGGGCGTGCCTGATTTTTACAAGCCCAATCCGGCGGAAATTGATTCTGGCCAAAAAGGCTCGGCATGGTTTGTGGATGAGGGTGTTTTGTGGGAGGGCATTCCGTCATTGTTTTTGGCGACAAGAATGTTTGGTGTGTATTATCCGCCGGCGCAGGTCAAGCCGGCGAAAATGACGTTTTCGTTTTATGCGCGCAGCGATCGGCCTGACGCCAGTGTTGGTGTTACGATACTGAATGCAAAAAAAGACGCGAAATCATTCCGTTTGACTGCGGAGTGGAAACGTTATCAGTTCAGTTTCGATTTTGCAGCGCACCCTGGCCGGAAGGGGTTTCTGCTCTTTATTATGCGGGGCATCAATGGCGCATGGGTGAACGGTCTGCAACTGGAGGCCGGCGCAGAAGCGACGGAATTTCAGGATGATTCCGAGCTTGTAAAAAAAAAAGTAGTTTTTGATCCGGGCAACCTGCTGATAAATGGCGGGGCGGAGT
>CAZMFH010000346.1:1570-2365 GCA_964565485.1 uncultured Verrucomicrobiota bacterium
GAACGTTGATGGCTGGTCGGGCTTGTGTAGAATGATAGTTGGCGCGGCGGGCGAGCCCGGCTTGCGGCGCGGCGCGGGGCGGAGCGGCGAATATGCGTTTTTCTGGGGTGGGCAATCCGGCTCGATCCGTTCGGATGCGTTAGCTGTGGATACGTCAAAGCCTTACGAACTGACCGGCTGGTTCAAGACAGAGAAGCCGGCTGAAGTTGGTTCCGATGATGGCGGATTTGTCAGTGTGATGTTTGGCTTGGTTCCGGAAGAAAAAAACTTGCGGAGCGCGTTTGCCAGCGGACAGTTGGATGCCAAACAGAAGCGCGGCAAATGGATTGCCATGGTTGCGCGGGACATTCCTGCCGGCGAATGGATGGAAATCAAATTGACCGTTTCCCCGAAGCAATGGTGGCCGGGCGTTGATCGGATCCAGGTTCTTGTTTCCCCGAAGCGTATGGGCGGCGCAAAGGCGCTTTGGATGGATGATTTGGCCTTGCGCGCCGTGGAATAACAAAGATTCAAACCGGCCTTTGACCTCATCGCGGATTGTTATAAGCTATACGCATGCTGGCGTAAGTAGTTTGGGGGACGCGACAGGACTGTGTCATGCTCGGAAAAGACGGCGCGGCCGGGACGCCTTGCCTTGCCATTGCGGCTAAATTTGTCTTTGGTGGAGCGCGACCTCCGGGCGAGCCGCTAAGAGCGACACAGCCCTTGGTGGCGCGAAATTAGCCAGCGCGAAGCGCGAAGGGTGCGGGACAAGAAAATTACAAAAACGTGAAATAAGTATTGACGGGTGTTTTT
>CAZMFH010000347.1:0-2358 GCA_964565485.1 uncultured Verrucomicrobiota bacterium
GTTTTATAGTGGCAAACTTACAGATTGACGTTTTAATGGTTAAAAAGGTCGCATGCGCGCATGCGCATGTCCCAAAAAGATCGTAGACTTATCGGACGTTGGCGTCAAGCAAAATGTGGCCTTCGGGTGATTGTGTCCCAGGGCTGCTTCATGTTCGAAAAAGACTGCTCGGCCGGGACGCTTTGCCCCATCATTATGGCCAAATGTGGCTTTGGTGGGGCGAGACCTCCGGGCGAGCCGCCGAGCATGACGCAGTCCTGTGATTGTGTTCAGCGCTTGCATTTTGATCAGCCGCATGGTATTTTGTCTTTCAGCAAACAACGCACAAAGCGCTCAATTTCGATTAAACGGTCTGCTGGAAAAGGCGGTATTTCTGCAATCAAACGCATAGATGTCAATTGAAAAAAACTTTTATCTATATTCGGCTCTTGCGCCCGGATAACTGGTTTAAGAACATTTTTATGTTGCCGGGTTTGTTGCTGGCAATATCATTCCGTCCGGCTTTGTTGGGCTGGTCTGTAATCGGGCATGTGGCCTGGGGCGGCTTGGCGGTTTGTTTGATTGCCTCCAGTTACTATGTGTTCAACGAAATCCTGGATGCCGAAACTGATCGCTATCATCCCGTGAAGCGTAGCCGTCCTTTGGCCGGCGGCGCGGCGCGCGTGGGACCGGCCTGGGTCTTGTGGCTGGTTGTGGGGATGGCGGGGTTGGCTGCCGGATTTGCGCTCAATATCAGGTTCGGTCTGACCTGTTTGCTGCTTTGGATTATGGGATTGCTTTACAATTTGCCGCCAATCCGGCTCAAGGATATTCCCTACGGTGATGTGCTGAGCGAATCGCTCAACAATCCCTTGCGGTTGGCGCTTGGCTGGTATGCCACGGGCATCGGTGCTTTGCCGCCGCTTTCGATGATGCTGGCCTATTGGATGTTTGGCGCTTTCCTGATGGCCGCCAAGCGGCTGGCTGAGTTCAGAATGCTTGGCGATGGCAGGTTGGCGGAGCGTTATCGAAAATCGTTTGGCTGTTATACCGAGGCACGTTTGATGGAAAGTATTGTTTTTTATGCCACGCTTTTCGCGTTATGGAGCGGATTTTTCATGGCGCGTTACCGGATCGAGCTTGTGCTGGCCGCGCCATTGGTGGCGCTGGCCATGGCTTATTATCTGCATCTGGCCCATAAGCCGGACAGTCCCGTGCAATATCCCGAAAAACTGTATCGCCAGAAAAAACTGATCCTGATCGTATTGGTCGCATTTTTAGCTTGTGCGTTCCTGTTGTTTGTGGATCTGCCGGCCTGGAATCGCTTGTTTGATCCCTGGGTTATGCCGGACTTGGCGCCGGAGCGCTGAAAGAATTGAGCAGATATACGCTTTTTTTGGGGGGGGCTGGGGGTGTGGCTTAAAAAAACAGATTGGCGGCGTTGCGGGCAGTGATTGAGGCAATGGCGTCGAGGGGCATTCTTTTAATCTGCGCCAGGCATGCGGCGGTATGTCGTAGAAATGCCGGCTCGTTGCTTCTTCCGCGCAGCGGCTCGGGCGCGAGGTAGGGGGCATCGGTTTCAATCAGGATGCGGTCTTCCGGTGTTTGTGCGGCAACAGCGCGGATGGCGGCGGCATTTTTGAAGGTGATGATGCCGCTGAAGCTGAGCATGAATCCAAGCGCCAGCGTGGCGCGGGCAAATTCCGGTGTGCCGGTAAAACAGTGCATGACGCCGATCGGACGGCCGGGTGTCGGCCAGGCGGCAGCGTGTTCGCGCAGCGCCGCAAGTGTTTCGACTTCGGCGTTACGGGTATGGATGATCACCGGTTTGCCGAAGCTCCGCGCCAGTTCAAGCATTTTCCGGAAAAGCGCTGTTTGCGCTTTGATATCCGTATCGGCCTGTTGAAAATCAAGCCCGATTTCGCCGATAGCCGCTGTTGCCGGCTCGGCAATCAGGGCTTGCAGGTCTTGCATGGAATCACAATTGTTGGCGCGGTCGCGGTTATAGCCGACAGCCGCCCGGATTTCCGCCGGGTAGTCGCGCGCCGCCTGCAGCGCCGTCAGGTTGGCGGTTGGTGAGCTGCCGACGGCCAGAATACGGGTTACGCCGGCCTGTTCGGCGCGTTTCATAATGGCTGCAAGCGGATTATCCGGCTGCAGCATGGCGTCAAAATGGGCGTGAGTATCGGTAAGCATATCGCTGTGGTAAATTATTGTCTTTCCGCTCCCAAAGATTTTGTTGCAACTCAATCTCAACAAATCTTCCGTTTATAAACAAGCATAAATGCATGATGGTGATGATCTGGCATTTGTTTTGTTAAAAATGGAATTCTCGTTGCCAGACTCGCCGGATTGGGATATATTTAAACGCATGACTTT
>CAZMFH010000348.1:0-2332 GCA_964565485.1 uncultured Verrucomicrobiota bacterium
ATCGTTCCAATTTTCCATGGGATGACACTGAATTAAAAACCAAAAACTGAAAGGTTGCTGTATGAATCGTTTGCTTGTTATGTTCGTTCTGTTGATCGCGGCGCTGCTGGGGTTTCTGCCGCTCTTTGCGGATAACCCCGTTGCGGAAGTCGTTACGCTCGCCCCCACCACCGGCGTTGGAACCACTTCCAATACGCGCGACTATGCTACGTTGGAGCTTGTCCGGATTGATGTCTATAATAGCTCCGCCGCTACCAGCACGGTTACTGTTGAGCGCGTCCGTTCCGGGCGCACGAACGAAGTCGCCGCTATCGCGCTGACCGCCGGCGCGGGTAGTTTTGTCGCCTCGAACACGGTCTATGTGTTTAAGGGTGATTCGCTCCAATTCCGCAACTCAACTGCTACAGGCGCTGTCGCCGAAGTCATCGGAAAATTGCATCCGTAACCCAAAGCCGCGCCCGTGAGGGCGTGGCTCTTCAAAAAAAGGTTCAGTTATGTTGAAATATCTCGTCATGCTCGCAGGGACTTGTTTAAGCCTGGCCGCCATGGCTGCGCCGATCACGATCCCTGCCAATGCCGGCACGCGCCTCGCTACCGCTGAAGGCGCTATCACCACCAATGCCGCCGCCATTGCTGCCGTCCAAAGTAATATGGTTGCGCAAGTGGATACTAACGCCACGACCGACGTTACCACTTACACGCCCCGTATTGCGCGCGGCGATGTTTTGGTTGGCGGCGCGGGAACGGGCACAAACGCTGTCTGGATCGCCAAGGGCGCTACCACCAATGATTGGGTGCAAATCGCGCCTGCGGTAACCACGGAATAGAAACCCATAGGACGAAGGGCGGAGGCCTGCGCTCCGCCCTGTTTTAAAAAAAAATGAACTGGTCGGCTATATCAATTGATGATCTGAACGATACCAAAGCTGCCGCTCTGGTCGCCGCCTGCCGCACCGCCGCGCTCGGCGATGGCCAGGCCGATCCGGTTCCGAATATCATTTCGAACGTTACCACCCGCATCCGCGCCGAAATTTCCGGCTGCGCCAACAATACGCTCGATGCCGATTCTACTAAAATTCCGAACGATCTCAAAAGCCTCGCGGCCCGTATTGTTATGCGCGAAGCCATGAGCCGCCTCCAGCAATCGCTCACCGATGATGAGCGCGAAGAACAGCGCAATGATCTCCGCTACCTCGAACGCATTGCGCGCTGCGAAGTGCCTGTCGCTGCGCCGGATGATCCTATCACAACCGCCGAACTTCAATCCGCCTCTGTCGCGCCGCGCTTCTCTGCGCGCACGCGCCGGTTTGGCCGGCTTCACGAGGATGGGATATGAAGCTTGGCGTAAATTTTTCCGCGCTTGAATATGCCGCCCAAAAGCTTGGCGCAAAATCGCCGGTTGTCTCCAAATTGCGCTCCGCGGATTGGGAAGCGATTCCGCTCGCGCTCCGTGAACGCGCCCAGTTTTCCGCCGCGGTGGAAAATGTCAGGGTGATGGCCACGATACAGGATAAAGTGCTCAAACGCCTCTCCCTGGCGCGCGAAGAGGTCGCTCGCGGCAAAGCCGGTGTCGGGCAGTTCTCTTTTATCGCAGATCTAAAAAAGGTTATTCGCCAGGAGGGGATCGGGATCGGCGATGGCGGGTTGACCGATATTTCTTCCGCTGCGCGCTTGGGTCTGATTTATAAGTTTCAAACTGAATCCGCCGCAGAGTTCGCCCGCTGGAAAATTGCGCAGGATTCGGATGCCCGTAATAATTTTCCAGCGCGCGAATTTATCCGCGTTGAAGATCGCCGCATCCCGCGTAACTGGGCGGTGCGCTGGGATGCCGCATTCGCGCCGTTCGAGGGCGCCACGCGCGCCGCTTCCGGACGCATGGTCGCGCTGGTCAATCATCCAGGCTGGACCAGTCTCTCGCGCTTTGGCACGCCCTGGCCGCCCTTCGACTTCGGCTCGGGTATGGGCGTCGAAAGTGTTGACCGTGCCGATGCAGTCCAGCTCGGCTTGCTGCAGGCTGATGATATTCCCGCCAGCGCGGAAATTGATTTCAACAAAAATCTCTCGGCCTCGGTGGACGATATTCCACAGGAATTCCGCGATAAGCTCTCAACCTGGTTTGGCGACCAGGTTGAGTTCAAAAACGATAAAGCTGTCTGGCAGGGTAATCTGATTGGCGATCTATACAAAAACGCATTATCAGACAAGAATTTTAAAGACAGGGTTGATTTTGGATTGGCTACATCGAAAGCAAGTGAATTGGCTAAGCCTTATTTTGATATTTCAAATCAGTGTCATCCCATGGAAAATTGGAACGATGGAACGATGGAATAAT
>CAZMFH010000349.1:0-2329 GCA_964565485.1 uncultured Verrucomicrobiota bacterium
TTGCAACCAAGACCACCCTGCGGGTGAGGCCAGGATGCCACATCATTGATTCAGGATTTAATAAAAACATTATTTACGAAAGGATTCCGCCATGAAAATATTGTTGCAACGGCGTACGCTCTGCCCTTATGTTTTTTTTGTAATTCTGGCTGCAACCTGCGGCAACACAGTGTGGGCGCAATATGAATTGCCGCCACCGGCAATTGCCGCGCTCAAATCCGAGACTTCTTCGCCGCTAACATATAATATTGACAAACGCACCGGAACGCTGACTTGGTTGCAAGGCTCGTTTGCCCAAGATGTGCCCGGCAATCCTGTGGAAAGCGCCTATGCTTTTATGGAAAGACATCGCGAAGCATTCGGCGTCAATGACCCGCGATCGGATTTTTCCACAATACTACTCAAAAAAGGACTGATCGTAGATGATGACCACGTTTATTTTGAGCAACATATTCAAGGTATTCCGGTCTGGGGCCGACGGCTTGGATTTCATTACGATCGACAAGGGCGACTTTACGCCGTCAATGGCCAATATGTTTCCGCACCGGAACATGCTCTCGACACAACCCCGGCGCTAACCAAGGAAGAAGCCTTTGTGCTTGCTGTGGAAGATTTCAAAAACAACCCTTTCAAAGCGCCAGCCGGCACTATTGCCGCCCAATGGCCGACAAGCGCTCATTCGCTGCCGATCAACATTCAAATTCCCTGTAAAGGCAAGTTGATGTTTTATCCGGACAATGCCAACAACCTGCGCCTAGCCTACCATGTAACATTCTCGATTACAGCGCCACCCGGGGATTGGGTCTATTTTGTTGACGCAATAAACGGCAGTGTGCTTCTGAAATACAACCAAATTATGCCGGCCGGACCGGCAGTCGGATCGGGACTGGACCTCTTTGGCCGAACGATCAGCCTGAATACTTATCTGGACAAAGATGGAAAATACAAGCTTTTGGACGCCTCAAAGCCAATGTTCCGTACGCATTCCGACCATCCTTACACCACATGGGACGGCTTTATTGAAATCCGCGATTGTCGGCACAAAACCGATGGAACCCCATTTCCGCCGGCGGACAAATTCAATCCAGTTGTCACTGATCCTAACGGTAATAATGTTTTTACCGGCGGTGGTTCCGATCCGCGTACTAATTACCAATCTGCCGTAACGCTTGCCCATCATTTGTCGCAAGTTTACGATTTTTATCAATCCATGTTCGGTCGCAACAGTCTGGATAATAAGGGTCTTGCCATGATCGGCAATATTCATTATGGCGTTAAATACGATAATTCCATGTGGACGCCATCTGGGCAAATGATGTTTTTTGGCGATAGCAGCGACGATTACTGGCCACAAGCGCGTTCTCTGGATACAGTTACCCACGAAGCCACACATGGAGTAACTATGTATGAAATTCCGGAAAGCGGCTACCTGTATTTTCTGGAAGCCGGCGCAATTAACGAGTCGCATTCGGATATTGCCGCCGTTGCGCATGATCATAACGACTGGAACTATGGCGAGGATTATCATATGGATGGCAAGCCATCGCGCCGCTTTGACGATCCAACGGCGGTAAAAGACCCGCAGCCCAAGGACATGTATGATTTTTACATTATGCCCTATCAGGTGGATAATTGCGGCAACCATTTCAACAGCGGAATTGGCAATCATTTCTTTTACCAGTTAGCCACGCGTTTGCCGGCCGAGTCTCCGGCCTCGGACGGCCGCTTTACGGCCTTTCGCATTGCCTACCGCTCTTATATTTATGGCGCAGCTTCGCCTTACAGCACTTTTCGGCAATGGGGACAGTATATGAAACAATCGGCTGTGGATTTATACGGACCAGGTCCAATCTACAACAAAGTAGTTGAGGCGCTCAATGCCGTGCATATTCCACAGGCGTTGCTTGGCGGACATGATAACTGGCAGTTGCTGCTGGATCAAGTTGGACAACCTTATTTCTTTACTTTCAATCGCGGATATCCATCATGCTGGCCAGTGGTAAGCGTGCGTTTTGACCGCCCATGTTCAAGCGCCAGAGTGAAAACAGTCGCCATTAATCTGCAAAATGTCGGCGCCGGCACTTATAAGATCTGGTATTGTCCGAGCAAGGCGGACGGCAGTCCCGATGAAACTGGAGCACAGTGTTTATTCTCCGATATTTCTTCATCCGTAATTCGCACTGACGGAATATTTAACAATTTCAAGTTGGCCAATTCCATTGCCGTGGCCACTAATTTTCATATTGCCCTGGATTTGACAAGCGGTAACTACGGCGGCGTTCGCTACGACACCGGCAATCCATCCACCCAACGTAGTTGGTTCAAATAT